>CAYXJI010000001.1:0-3737 GCA_964465175.1 uncultured Burkholderiaceae bacterium
TTTTTACCAACAGCCAAGGATGTCATGCGATCGAAATTTACATGTGGTAGCACTTTGTGCTCCACCAAATCATTAATGCGTTGACGGTTACCCGCTTGGATTTCTTTGTCGGTCTTTGCAGCATCAATAATTTCTGTGCTCAGACGCTTAATCAATTGATCCGGCGCTTCTTGGACTTGCGCGTTGGCCAGCATACTAAAGCCTAAACATAAGCTGAGCAAAAATTGACTGATTTTTTTCATAATTTACTTTCCTAACTTGTGGATTAATTCCCTGCACTGCAGTATCACGTAAACCATAACTAATAAGATTTGGTTGACGCAACTCAATATCACCTACCAAAACAAGCACGATATCTAAAGCTATTTTGGTTAAAATCAAGCCTCCAGCCATCAGCGATTTTTGAGCCCTGCTATTTCTACTATTCTTGCTCTTGCTTTTTACCAGCATTAATTTGGCTTTCGCGCCGCTGCAAATAAGCACCACGAATAAATACGTACTTATCCAAAGCCGCCTCTTCGATCAAGTTCACGGCATCCAAAGCACTCGCACGCTTATCAATGACTTTCAAAACCGTGGCGGTATTCTTTACCGCGGTTGAGGGCAGCAAAAAAAGTATGTCCCCCTTAAAATCAATTGGCGTCACGGCAGCATCACGCAAGGTTGAGGCACCCAGAACGGGTAACATAACAAAAGGCCCCGAAGGCACGCCCCACACCCCTAAAGTTTGCCCAAAGTCCGCCCTGTGCTTGGGCATCCCACCTGCGCTCGCGACATCGATCAAGCCACCGATTCCCATCGTCGTGTTGATGGCAAAGCGCATGATATCGTTAAAGCCATCACCAATGTTTCCTTGCAAGACATTATTCACCGCGGTCCAAACATCACCCGCATTGCTAAAGACGTTTCCTATAGCAGTTTGCACAATGCCGGGCGTCACCTTTTGATAAGCTTTTGCAGTCGGCTTTAAGACATTGGCATCCAAGCTCTCATTAAACTCAAACACTGTGCGATTAAAACCCTCTAAAGGATCGTCTGGGTTATTGCCAATATTAGTGGTTTCACTGACCTTTTCTAGGGTCGCGGCGGCTGTTGTCTTTACCTTCGCGACTGTGCTGCAAGCTGTCATACTCAAAGCCAGCGCGCACAAAATCAACAACCGCACGCCTACTGAACGCAGGGCAGAAAGATTGAAAAAAACTAGACTCATTTCTGTTCTTCCTTACCTTCTGCCGCTTTACTGAACAAGAATTGACTGATCAGATTTTCTAACACAACGGCCGATTGCGTCATCGTGATTTTGTCACCGGCTGCTAAATTTTTCACATCACCGCCCGCTTCCAGCCCTATGTATTGCTCGCCCAACAAGCCCGCTGTCAAAATTTTTGCTGAGCTGTCCTTCGGAAATTTATAGCGTTTTTCCATTTTTAGAGTGACTGTCGCTTGAAAGCTTCTATCATCAAAAGTAATCGAACTCACGCGACCAACCACCACACCAGCGCTCTTCACGGCAGCGTTAGGCTTGAGTCCACCGATGTTATCGAACTTGGTCGTGACATCATAGGTTTGTTCAAAAGACAGGCTACTCATATTGCCCGCTTTCAGCGCCAAAAATAATAAGGACGCTGCCCCTAGCAGGACGAAAATGCCGACCCAAAAGTCAATTGATTTTTTTTGCATTGTTTTACCTCTTACCAAAATCCACCTCAGCATGGTTGCCTTCGGTGCGATTATATAAATTCAGATTCAGTTCACATTCAGAAAACGCTTATTGAAACATCCAAGCGGTCAGCAAGAAATCCAGCCATAGAACTAACAGCGATGAAATCACCACAGTGCGGGTTGTCGCGCGGGCTACACCTTCCGGTGTAGGCGTGGCTTCATAACCTTGATACAGCGCCACAAATGTCGCGGCAAAGCCGAACACGATGCTCTTAATCACGCCATTCCCGAGATCATTCCAAATATCCACGCCAGCCTGCATTTGCGACCAGAACGAACCGCTATCAACACCAATCAGAGAAACGCCAACCAAATAGCCACCGATGATGCCCATTGCATTAAAGATCAAGGTCAATATCGGCAAGGCAATCACGCCCGCAATAAAGCGCGGAGCAACGACTCGTTGCAAAGGATTGACTGCCATCATTTCCATCGCAGCCAATTGTTCCCCTGCTTTCATTAAACCAATTTCTGCTGTCAAGGAAGTTCCAGCGCGCCCCGCAAATAAGAGCGCCGTTACAACGGGCCCCAATTCACGTACCAAAGATAGTGCAACTAATAAACCCAGCGCTTCTTCGGAGCCATAGCGATTCAAGGTGTAATAACCTTGATAGCCGAGCACAAATCCAACAAACAAACCGGAAATCGCGATGATCACCAGAGAATAATTGCCGATGAAATGCACTTGATCCGCGATCAACTGCGGCCGACGCCAAAGACTAGGGGCATTAATTACGATACTAACGAAACTACGACTCGCATGACCAAGACTTATTACCGTTTCACGCGTCGCTTGACCCAAGCGACTAATTAAATTCGCGATCATGATGGCTCACCTGCTTGCGGTTTCAGTCCAAGCTGATCCGCCATAGATTTACCCGGGTAATGGAAAGGCACGGGTCCGTCACTCTCGGCATGTACAAATTGTTTCACATACAGATCAGTTGATTCCAACATTTCTTTGGGCGTACCTTGCGCGACGATCTTGCCTTGCGACAGGAAATACACGTAATCAGCAATAATGAAAGTTTCGTGCACGTCATGCGACACCAAAATACTGGTAGAACCAAGTGCATTATTGAGATTACGAATCAAAGTCGCTGTCACCCCCATAGAGATAGGATCAAGACCAGCAAATGGTTCATCGTACATAATCAATTGCGGATCGAGTGCCACCGCACGCGCTAAGGCAACACGACGTGCCATACCGCCAGAAATCTCTGATGGTTTTAACTGCGCTGCATTGCGCAAACCAACCGCATTGAGCTTCATCATCACCAAGTCTTGAATCATACTTTCTGGCAATTTGGCATGCTCGCGCAAAGGAAAAGCGACATTATCAAAAACACTGAGATCGGTGAACAAAGCGCCATGCTGAAACAACATTCCCATCTTGCGGCGCAGGGCATACAAACCCGGCGTCTTTAAATGATGAACGATTTCACCATTGACCGCGACTTGGCCACATTGAGGCGTAATTTGGCCGCCGATCAAGCGCAGAATGGTGGTTTTACCCGAGCCCGAGCCCCCCATCACGGCAATCACTTTACCGCGTGGAAAATCCATGTTCAGACCGGACAAAATGTTCCGATTGCCATAGCCAAACTGCAAATCACGAATTTCAACTAGATTGGGCACGACGATTAATTTCTAAAATAAAGGTGGGATTGTAAACTAGAACGGGAAATTGGGTTGTCTTGCCATACTATGAAAAAGGTAAGGAAATAATTAAATTCGCATTTTTAAACATAAAATTCTGCAAATGCTAACAATACAAAATTTAATTCTTTTGCACCGCACAAATTCAGCGAAAATAAATGAACCTAGAGTCAGCAATTTAGCTTAATCGATGCTTTAGTGACATGAAAATCGTCAATAAATGAGCGAAATGCGCGAATAAGACCGCAAAGTGTGGGTGAAGTTTAAGCCTAACCCCGATTTATTTACATCGGCGCATATTGCAAGCCCAAAAGTATCGTCAGGCAACACTTGTTTTTGACTTATTCATCGGGGAT
>CAYXJI010000001.1:3747-7221 GCA_964465175.1 uncultured Burkholderiaceae bacterium
TCGGCACATCCCGCAGATTCAGTCCGTCAGGCATGGCCATCGCCGGGTTATGGACGTGCCAGCCGAAATCGAGCACGCCTTTGACCAGCAAGGCATTGAACTTCGCTTCGCCGTAATAGGTCAGCGGCACGCGCAGGTTCGCCTGCCATAAAACGGGTAATCGACATAAATACATCGATCACACAGGGATCATGTTTTTGCTGTGTCAGCACGCACAGCTCACGATACATTTGCATGGGATCGCGCCCTATTAACTGTTGCGGATGTGTGATGCCCAAGAGCTGCAAATCTTGTGCGCCAGCCTTACCGATATTCGGCAGATCAGTCAAACACCGCAGGCTATCGCGTTGGACTTTGTTTGGATGGATAGTACCTCCGGTGTGGCAATTGCGCGGCAAACCTCATGCAGCAGGCAATTCTTCATAGCATAAACTTTCTGGGTTCCACATATACTCAGCTTCATGCGAAAACGCTTGGTCGATCAATGGGCGGAAGCGATCATCGATATTTAATACCGCGCCCAAAGAAACGAAATGCCAGTTTTCTGGATCGTCGCAGTACGCCTCACTCTCATCACCGGCGCTCAAAGTCCAACCACTAAAATGCCGCGCCAACCCTTCAGCATCTACTTCTTCGCGATACAAATAGGCCACTGCGCGCTTGTCCTTCAACACAGCTCCAGTGACGAAGCAACGATCTAAGTATTGCTCAGCAAGACTAGGTACAGGATCATCACGCTGCGTTTGTATAATGTGGCATGGCGAGAAATCTAGCACCTCATTGAAATGCAAATCAGGAATGTAATTCGGCTTATTATCCAAGCGACCTTGAAATCGATCAGCATCACGTGCCACGATCTCCACCCACATACGTTCGGCCGACAAACCCTGCTCATTTTCCACATCACATTGAAAAATCAGCTTCACTAAATCACCCACCTGCAACTGTGCGATCAACTGCGGTGATGGCAAATAAAAAGTATACGGCGCTTCGATAGCGCGACCTGAGACATCTTCAAGTTTCCATGTTTTTTGCATAGTAAGTCTATATAGGTAAGTAAGAATTGCGGCTAGAAAAGCTGCAAAGATAATGCCGACATTTTTTCTGCGTCACTTTGCACCTCTGCGGCAAAACCTTTGATCTTGCACTCCTATCAGCTTAGAATTGAGCCGAACGCACATTTAAAGAGGTATTTTACCAAGCATTGACCTGAGCGAAACTTAAATCGAATTTCGCCAAATATTTACGCAGGCGATCGGCATCATTCGCCATCTTTTTTTCCTTGCGACTTTGTTCAAACAAGGCGCGTCCGGCGTCGGATAAATTGTGCGCCGAGCGGCAGATTTGAATCACGTACTCAAGTTGAACAAGATCAAATGGATCGATATCTGCCTTCAGCCTCAGCCACTCGGGATGATCGAGTTGAGCCGTCTTTACCATGTCACCAGCGAGAAGATGCTGATTGCGCTGCTGCAAACGTGCGATCTCCCTCGCGACGGCCTCCATATCAATACGTCCTGCATCAGCCAAAGTCGCCATACGCAATAGGCTAGCGGAGAGATCGCGGAAATTGCCTGCCCATTGCGCAGTACCGGCCATCGCGTATTGCAAGTAGGCCTTTTTCGCGTCGGAATTAAAACGTATTTTCTTACCCAATTGATTGGCGATACGCTCCAACTCAAAATCGAGATTCGGTTCTATATCTTCGCGTCTATCTTTTAGACCCGGCAAGCTGTACAGCCAAGTATTAATACGCGCAAACAAATCTTCACGAAAACGCCCACTCTTGACATCGACGGCGAGGTCGCGATGCGTGCCTGCGATCAGTTGAAAGTCGCTCGCCACCTCTCTGTCGCTGCCCATGGGGAAGAATCGTTTTTCCTCAATCGCTTTGAGCAGCATGGCTTGCTCGTCCAATCCGAGTTCGCCGATTTCATCTAAAAACAAGAGACCGTGATCGGCCGCTTTTAAGTAACCAGCACGCGCTTGCAAAGCACCGGTGAACGAACCCTTGAGATGACCAAACAAAGCCGACATCGCGCCATCACCACGTAGCGTAGCGCAATTGACGTCAATAAATTCACCCTGCAATTGGTGCTTGGCCTTCTTTAACTCATAAATACGCCGCGCCAAAAAAGACTTACCAGCACCAGTCGGCCCGGTGAGTAGAATTGGTGTTTGCGAGCGTAAAGCGACTTGCTCTATCTCTTCGATGGTGCGATTAAATTGGGCGTTTTTGGTGGCGATACCAAACTTCAAGAACGACACATCTTCCTGCCGCTCTTCCTCAAACCGCGCCGCCAATTGATTGTATTGTGAGAGATCGAGATCGACCACTTCAACATTACCGGTCTCAGGAAAGCCGCCCCGACGAGGTGGCGAGGTTTGCAATAACTTCGCCGGAAAATAACGCGCCTCGGTCAGCAGAAATAAGCAAATCTGCGCCACGTGCGTTCCAGTAGTGATATGCACCAAATACTCATGCGCTTGCGTATCAAAAGCATAGCGCCGCACGAAGTTGTGCAAGGCCGAATACACCTCAACAAAATCCCACGGGTCATTGATTTGCATCAGCACTGGCTCGACAATCGTTTCGGGAGAAACGCGCTGTATATCAGCGATCACCAGCTTCAACAAATCGCCTTTACCGCCGCCATGAATTAACACCAACTTGTGAATAAGCATGTCTTCTTGCTGACACAAAGAGACGGTTGGACGCCAACGCTCCCACCGGCTAGCATTAAATCCTGCATCCAGCGTCGTGCCGAGAAAGCCGAAAACAATCTTATCCATTTTTATAATTCACTCGCGAAATTTATCCAATAGTAAAGTATGGATGAAAGTCGAATTTTTCGCAAACACCACTATCAAGCAATTTATTTATTTAAAATCAATCACTTAGAATATCAACACGGAAAGTTAAGCAAAGCTGGCACGTTTATCGCATTAGAGTAGATGTCTTAAGCAAATTCGCTGCAATAGGTAAGGGTTCAAAAAGCCCTGTCGGTACATAGATCTCAATCAGGAGTCTCTCTAATATTGATAGAAACTAGGTATGCCGCAACGAAGGAAAGTAAGGTAAGGCGATGTTTCTGGTGATTTTACTCAGGTTCGATTCCTGACATCGCCACCAAAATGGATAGCTCATTCTGGTAGAGCAATCGACTCATAATCGATCTGTAGCGGGTTCGAATCCCGCTCCAACACACTCTCAAAAAGTGTTTCGTTAGTAGTGAATGCAGTACAGGGTGGGACGATGGTAATTGCTAGCAAACCACATCGTCTTTGCGCTTCGCCGCAATGTTGTGCCTCGCCGTTGGCGGTCAGCACTGAAGTCATCAAGCCGTGATAGGGAGTAAGCAAATATCAGGACGCTGACGACAATGCCGACTCAAAACCAAGACCAGCAACATTTCCGCAAAAAGCAAAACACCCTGCTTTTGAATAAAAACAAGGACAATAAAAATGAAAATC
>CAYXJI010000001.1:7231-18438 GCA_964465175.1 uncultured Burkholderiaceae bacterium
TGAATGCAGTACAGGGTGGGACGATGGTAATTGCTAACAACCACATCGTCTTTGCTCTTCGCCGAGGTAGTTGAACTCTAGGTAGGCGGTTAGTAGTCATCGTCATCATCAGTGATAAGAAGTCAGCATTTATCAGGATGATCACAAAGATACTTACCCAAACCGATGACAACAGCGACTTCCGCGACGGGCAAAACACCCTGCTTTTGAATAAAAACAAGGACAATAAAAATGAAAATCAAAGTACAAAAAAATGAACGTGCGATCATCTTCAAAGATAAAGCCTTCGAAGCCATCGTTGGACCTGGCGAATACCGCTACTTCCAATTTTTTACAGAATTTACTGCGCAGGTGTTCGACATGGACAATGTGCGCTTTGAACACGCTATCGCAGAATCCTTACGCCGTCACGAACCAGAAGTCGTTGCCGAGAACTTTCACGTAGTTGAAGTCGCAGATGAAGCCGTCGTGCTGCGTTATGAGAATCAGAGCTTAGTAGAAATCATGTCGCCAGGTACCCGCAAATTGTTTTGGAAATTTGGTGCAGAACAAAGCTTTGAAGTCATCAATATCGCGGAGCAATACACTGTCTCCAACAAATTGATGAGCTATTTGGCACAACCAACTTTACGTGGAAAAACCATTACCGGTTTGCAGAATATTTTGCCAGTACAAGTACCTGAGTCGCACATCGCTTTGTTGAAAGTGGATGGGAAATTGGTGCAAGTATTAGGCACAGGAAAAACCGCCTACTGGCGTTTTAATCGTGATATTCAAGTTGAATTGGTGGATATCCGTTTACAATCTTTAGAAGTCGCAGGGCAAGAAATTTTGACTCGCGATAAAGTGAGCTTGCGAATTAACTTGAACGCCAACTGGCAATTCGAGGATGCAGAATTAGCGTATAGCCGCTTGGCAAAACCAGCTGAGCACATCTATCGCGAATTACAATTCGCCTTGCGTGCCGCAGTGGGAACCCGTAGCCTAGATGAACTTTTGGAGAACAAACAAATCATCGATACCGTGGTGGATCAACACTTACAAGAGAAGTTGCAAGGCTTCGGCGTGAAGGTGTTAAGCGTGGGCGTGAAAGACATTGTGTTGCCAGGCGATATGAAGCTGTTATTGGCGCAAGTTGTAGAAGCTGAAAAAGCGGCGCAAGCCAATGTCATCCGCAGACGCGAAGAAACCAACGCAACTCGGTCAATGTTGAACACTGCAAGAGTGATGGAAAACAACCCAACTGCCTTGCGTTTGAAAGAGTTGGAGACTTTGGAAAAAGTGGCTGAACGTATCGATAAAATCTCGGTGTTCGGTGGCTTGGATCAGGTCTTGAATGGTTTGGTGAAAATTAATGTGTGAGATTGAAAAATCGTAGGGCGGGTGAAACCCGCGCCGTCAGAACGTAGCGTAATCAAGACCGACTTTTAGGCGGCGCGGGTTGCACCCGCCCTACAATTGCTGAATCGCCCTCCCGCCCGCGGGAGAGTAAATTAAAAGAACAAACAAAGAATAAAAATCATGAACAAACAAAATTACGAATTATTAGAAGTCGCCAACGCCGCCCCGATCAAAATGTGGACCGAAGGCGTACCGGTTGAAGACGACGCTAAACAGCAATTGATCAATACCGCAAAGATGCCGTTTATCTTCAAACATTTGGCGGTCATGCCCGATGTTCATTTGGGTAAAGGGTCAACGATTGGTAGTGTGATTCCTACGCATAAAGCAATCATTCCTGCTGCCGTTGGCGTGGATATTGGTTGCGGAATGATCGCTTGCAAAACGACTTTGAACGCGAAAGATTTGCCAGATAATCTCGGACCACTGCGCGCTGCGATTGAAAAAGCCGTACCACACGGAAGAACACCAAATCGCGGAGGTCGTGATAAAGGTTCTTGGGGCGATAGACCACCAACATTGGTCGATGAAGCTTGGAAATCTTTAGAAGGCACATTTAAAGAAATTACTGCCGATTACCCGAAATTAGAAAACACTAATCAGCATAAGCATTTGGGAACCTTGGGAACTGGTAACCACTTTATCGAAATTTGCCTCGATGAAAAAGACGCGGTATGGATTATGTTGCACTCAGGTTCACGTGGCGTGGGTAACGCAATCGGCACTATGTTTATCGAGCTAGCCAAGAAGGATATGCAACAACATTTGTGTAATATTCCGGATCAAGATCTGGCTTACTTCGAAGAAGGCAGTAAGTATTTTGGCGACTATGTGAAAGCGGTAGGATGGGGGCAAAAATTTGCCAAAACCAATCGCGAGATCATGATGCAACATGTGATTGATGCCATGCGTAAAATCATCGCCAAGCCTTTCGAAACGCATTTAGAAGCGGTGAATTGTCACCACAACTATGTGCAGAAAGAAACTCACTTTGGGGACGAGGTCTACGTCACTCGTAAAGGTGCGGTGTCGGCCAAAAAAGGTGAACTCGGGATTATTCCTGGATCGATGGGAGCTAGAAGCTACATCGTGCGCGGTTTAGGGAATGAAGAAAGCTTCCTATCCTGCAGCCACGGTGCAGGTCGCATCATGAGCAGAACCAAAGCAAAAAAACTGTTCACGATAGCAGACCAAGAACGCGCGACCGAGGGTGTGGAATGTCGTAAAGATGCGGATGTGATCGATGAGATTCCTATGGCCTACAAAGACATCGACGCCGTCATGCGCGCGCAGGCCGATTTGGTGGAAGTGATGTATGTCTTGAAGCAAGTGGTTTGTGTGAAGGGTTGAGTGACGTGATGGCATGAATACTCCCTCTCCCGCTTGCGGGAGAAGGGAGAATTGAACAGGACTTAAGCGTCCCACAGAAAATGAATATGATACAAATAGACGCATCACAAGGTGAAGGTGGCGGACAAATACTGCGTACAGCGCTGGCTTTGTCCATCATCACGCAACAAGCAGTACAACTAAAAAACATACGCGCCAAACGCAGTAAACCTGGCTTGATGCGTCAACATTTAACCTGTGTACGGGCGGCGCAGGCGATCTCGGATGCTGTGATCGAAGGCGATGCGCTAGGTAGTACGCAGCTGAGTTTTAAACCAAATCCGGTTAAAGCGGGTGAGTATGCTTTTGCGATTGGCACGGCGGGTAGCTGCGCTTTGGTATTGCAAACGATTTTATGGCCTTTACTGTTTGCCGATGCAGAAAGCTCAGTGACGATTGAGGGTGGTACGCATGTGCCGATGTCGCCTTCATTTGAGTTTTTGGAATTTTGCTTTTTGCCGGCGATTCAAAAAATGGGTGTGCAGGCACAGTTGGAATTGCTCAAGCACGGTTTTTATCCTGGCGGCGGGGGCAAGCTCAAAGCGCTCATTCAGCCTTGGCATACGAAAACTGCGTTGGACCTACAAAGTCGTGGCGAGCGCATTAGTCAGCACGGACTGAGCTTGATTTCGAATCTAGATCAAAGTGTAGCGGACAAACAATTAGCCGAAGTCAGACGCTATTTGAATTGGAATGCCGAAGACTTGATACATCAGGGTTTACGTAATTCACATGGTGTTGGTAATGCCTTGATTTTGAATGTGCAAAGTACCGAACACACGGAGATCGTCACCAGTTATGGCGACAAATCCAAATCGAGTGAATTTGTTGCACAGCAGGCTTGTACCGAAATGAAGCATTACTTGGCGAGTGACGCTGCTGTCGGTGAACATATTGCGGATCAACTCTTGCTGCCACTGGCGCTGGTTGGTGGAAGGTTCACGACGAACACTATTAGCGAGCATTTCAAAACCAATTGCGCGATTATTCAGATGTTTTTGGATGTTGAATTTAAGATAGAGAAATTAAACGCACACTGCTATGTAGTGGAATCGACCCATGAGAAAAAGCCAACTTAAGAATCTAGCAGCTGGACTATGCACTTCCTTTAGCAGCCGCAACAATAGTATTTCTGGTTATTGGGGCTTGGGCAAAATCTATCAATTTGCCCAAGAAAGTCATGTTGAATTTGTCGAATTCGATCTAGTCGAACTGACCGTCACGCCACATGCAGACAATTTTGGAATCATATTGCACCAATACGCCTTATGGTTGAAGAATAAGGCTGCAAAAAACAGCAAAGAAATTGATATTCAAAGTGCCACTATCAAAGTCGAATTCAATACTCCTCAGCCAAACACAGGCCTTGTTTACCGACAAACATACGGCGACTTATTCCTTGTTTTAGTCACTATCTCAGATAGTCGAGGAAAAGAAGCTACAGCAAAAATTTATGGTTACTGCGCGCCAACCGATCCGATTCGAGAATCGCGCACCACACGATCCTACTAGCGACTCATACAACGCAACTTATTGAGCAATCAACATGCATAAGCCTGAAGAAAATTTACCAGTTCATGCAGTAATAAAAGAACGCCTCGCAACCATAGAACAGCAACATGACATCAAGATCTTGCTCGCCATAGAATCCGGCAGTCGCGCCTGGGGCTTTGCCTCTCCGGATAGTGATTGGGATGTGCGCTTTATCTACGTCCATCGCGAAGCTTGGTATTTCAAAGTGCACGCCGGTCGTGATGTGATCGAGACGGGCATAGAACAACATGCTTTAGGGGAGCTCGACATCAACGGTTGGGAATTACGTAAAAGCTTGCAGCTACTGCACAAGAGTAATCCAGCACTGATGGAGTGGTTGCAATCACCATTGGTGTACCGTCACGACGATCTCGTCATGAGTCAATACGAGTATTTGGCGAGAGTATTCTTCAAGCCACAGGCCTGTTTTCAACACTATGTGAGTATGGCGAATACCAATACGCGGGAATTCTTACAGAAGGATCAGGTGCGCTTGAAGAAGTATCTCTACGTTTTGCGCCCTATATTTGCTTGTCTATGGATAGAACAATTTGGCGAGATGCCGCCAATCGAATTTCATCGCTTGCTGGATAGGCTTTTGCCAACCGGCAGCTTACGTGCTGAGATCGATGCCTTATTGGTGAAGAAAATGGCGGGTGGTGAAGCCGAAGTTGCTGGTCAAATACCGGCTATCTCTGATTTCATCCATGTCGAATTGGCGCGTCTGAAACAAATGCAGCTGTTGGTAGCACCGCTGGGCCCTGAAACTTATGATGCTTGCGATCGCTTCCTGATGGAAACGATCAAGCGATTTTGACAAGAATAAACCACTGTTTCGCTTTTTTTGAACTTTTTTGAATATTTTTAAAAATAGTTGAATCCTTTTGAAAATTTACCCCCTCTAGGTAAGTGTCATTCAATTGAATGCATTTTCAAACTTCAAAAAGGACTTCATCATGTTTCATTTAAAGCGTAATCTCCCACATTGGGAACGGGCTCTTCGCATAGGTAGCGGCATAATAGTCACTTACCTCGCGTTCAGTGGCTACACCCAAGGCCTCATGACATGGGCTGCCTATGGCACCGCCGCTACCATGGTACTCACCGCCTTTGTTGGCTTTTGCCCGGCTTGCGCTATGGTCGGACGTCGTTATCTGGATAATTAATATGCTACGCACAAAACCGCAACTCATTGAGGCTGCCTGCCAAGGCGATAAGGCCGCGATTTCTGATCTGTTAAGCGTCTGTCAGCCCGATCTAAAGCGGTTTGCGCGACGCACTTGCTCCACGACAGAAGACGCCGAAGATGCGGTACAAATCGCGCTGTGGCAGCTGTATCGCAAGATAGGCGCGTTGCGTACGGTCGCTACTTTTACGACTTGGTTGTTTCGTATCGTTGAGCGTGAATGTTACCGACTGTATCGCGGCAAGAAAGCGACGGAAGCCTTAGATGAGCTGCTTGAGCAAGACATTCCCTGTGAACCCTGCGTTCCCACAGACCTACGCTTGGATTTAACCCGCGCTTTAGAGCGACTGACACCGCCCTATCGTGAAGTTTTAATTTTGCGTGACGTGCATGAGTTGACTGCGCCTGAAGTCGCAGCGCAATTGGGACTAAGTTTAGAAGCGGTGAAAAGTCGTCTGCATAGGGCAAGAGCACAAGTTCGTGAGCAACTCATGTCCAGCGGCTATTGGCTGAAAGACGATGCGGCTGGCACTCATAACACACAAGGAGATCAACATGTATTGTAGTACTTCAGTCGGCATCCATTTGCTTCGGGGCTTGGCCGCTCTAACCTTGATTATTGGCGCACTGTATTTGAGCGCCTTTGGCACTGCTGGACTTATCGTCGCGACTATTGCATTCGTTGGCGCTATTTTATTACTACGTGGCTGCCCTATGTGTTGGCTGATCGGTCTACTCGAAACCCTGCGTCGGAGGAAAGAAAAAGCACCATCGGATTCTTAAATGCGGCATGCAAGTGCCTTCCTCATGACGGGGCTCGCACCAACAAACATCGCAACACTTAACTCGTGTTTTGCCAAAATCTCTGATAAAGGGTTTTGGTCATTAAACTCTCAAGAACTACCAAGCTCAATTTCTATTTTTAGGTTTTTATGTTGAAGAAGACTTTATCTTCATCCCTGCTGTTAATTACAAGTTTGATCGTCGTGCCGTCCGCGTCAGCGCAGCTCACTATTGGTGGCACGTCCGGTCAATCCAAATGGAGCTCTGCGTGCAACAAAGGCACTGTGCAATGCGACAAGAACGCCAATGCCTACAAGATTTTTGCTACTTACGATATCAACAAAAACTTTGCCATTGAAGCCAGCCTCTTCTCTTTGGGGAAACTAGAAGTCAACGCAAGAACCGCAAATGGTCGGACCTATGCGACGGCGGATGCGACTGGTTTTGAATTGGCAAGTGTGTTGAAACAAAATATCACCAAGGACTTTGACGCTTTTGCTAAGTTGGGGTTAGCGCATGTCTCGGTAGGTACAAATGAAAATGCTCCCTTACTATTTTTCATGGCGGCCGAAACGACTTCGACCCAACCAGTTGCTGGGCTTGGCTTAACCTACAAAATCAACGAGAACATCGCATTGCGCGGTGAGTTTGAAATACGACGCACCAAACTGGGAAACGAAAAAAATACTATCCACAATCTCTCTGTCGGCGTGCAGTATAGTTTTTGAGTTGAAAACCAAGAGGTCATTGTCGGGCTTAGTTCGGCAAACTATAGAATGGCAAAGTCTATTTATACTTCGTCTGATACAAAGGTTCGCACATGTCCTTCCCGTATTTAAGTGATGTCATTAATCACCTTTTCGGCACGCAATTGTCGATTCCTATCGCGACTTTTGGTAGTTTCGTTGGCCTGGCTATTTTGATTGCTAGTAACCTAGCCCAAAAGGAGGTGTTGCGGTTTGAATCTTTAGGCATACTAAAAAATGCGAAAACAGCTGCGGATACTTTTATTCCGGCACATCAAATTGTTTCTAGTCTGACAGTGATAACTGTGTTGTTTGGCGTAATAGGTGCTCGGGTCTTTCATATTTTGGAATATCCGGCAGCGTTTCTGCACGATCCCTTTGCCATGATCTTTTCGCGTGGCGGACTGTCGATTTATGGCGGACTGATATTCGGCGTTATTGCTGGCGCAATTTATCTAAAACGGCACGGGCTACCCATCCTTCCTATGCTGGACGCCTTTGCGCCGGCAATGATTTTAGGTTACGGCATAGGTCGAATTGGCTGCCAGATATCGGGCGACGGTGATTGGGGACGTGCGGCGAATCTCGCATTAAAGCCCGACTGGTTGCCGCATTGGTTGTGGGCGCAAACTTACGACAACAATATTGCTGGCGTACTGATACCGAGCCCGGGAGTTTATCCAACTCCCATTTATGAGGCTATGACGGCTTTCGCTATCTTCTTATTTTTACGTGTTATCAAAACCAAGCAGCTTGCCAGCTATTCGCTTGGAAGTATTTTTTCTACTTACTTAATACTCAGTGGATTTGGGCGTCTGTTGATAGAAAAAATACGCATCAATAGTATGTATCATTTTCTAGGATGGAATTTTACCCAAGCGGAGTTTATTTCTATGGTCTTGATTTTCATAGGCCTATTTGGCTTATGGCGGTCTTCACAATTAAAACGACTTTCAAAATTGGGGCTATCTATGCTCGTCATTGGTACTCTAGCCGCCTGCACAATGCATTGAAGCTTATATACCCGAGCTAATGAGGTAGTGATCGGCTTACTTTATCTCAGATTTTTCAAACAGCTTGGTACAGCAAACATAGGCCAAGTAAGCAGATATAAATTGGGTAACCACCAGGCGAGATCAACATCGCCTCGGATTACCCAAAATGAGAGAGCCATCAAACCGGCGCACACGGTCATACTCAATGATCCTAGAAACCTCAGTTGACCGCTTTATTTCCTCTTGGAAGCCTCATGAACATTAACTTTTTCAGTGTTTATCCTGTTCACCATTTTGGTGATAACGCTACGAATTCGATTGCACACTTTTCCGCGTCTCTGGACTTCGTTGTTCCTCCTATCAACGTAGAGGTTGCGTCGTCGTCACGCCTCGCCAGAAACGCGGAAAAATGCACACTCAAACTCGTCCAACTAAGGTTTCTAAGATGATACCGGTAGCAGAAAACGCCAATAATTCCCTCCTCGCCTGGCATCCCATAACGCCCACAAACCGACACCACTTGCCATCAAATCGACAGGCGCAAATGACCAGTTCCATGCCAGCATCAAAGGATGCTCGGCATCCTTATACAGCCACTCGGCAGGGAAAATTTGCAGCGCGGCGAATGACCAGTAGGCTACAAAACCAAGATCGGTCAACATCAGGTTCCACTTCAGAAAACGTGTCAGCATCTTTGCTCACCTTGCCCTATAAATTGAATTTAACCCAGCATTGCGACTCAATGCCGAAGTGAGGGACTATCGCTCAATAGGAGGTTCAGTTCCTCATCTATGCCTAGAGGGCAACAATGGCAAAAAGGATTCAAGAAACTCGAAAAAAAGATATTAAAAATCGTGCGATTTTCTGAATCCTTTTCTGACTTTGCCCCCTCTTGCTACTTGAGAGTGCACTCCAAACCTACAAGTACGTAGTCAATCTCAAAACCGCTCTTGGCCTTTAAGGTCAGGCGGAATTTTTCAATTATTTAGAAAGTTATTCACCATGTTCAAATCCAATCACACATCAAGCCATCGTCGTAGCTTCTCCGCTTTACTGTTATCCGCATCACTACTAGTCGCAGGTCTGACAAGCGGTATCGCCTCCGCAGGAGAAATCGTGCCTGCCAACATGGACGTTTACAAGCAAGCAGCGACCGCGAAAAAGCCTATCATCATGCACGTACACGCCACCTGGTGTCCGGTGTGCGCTAAACAGAATATGGTGATTGAAGAGCTGATGAAAGAACCTGAATTTAAGAACGTGATCGTATTCAAAATTGACTTTGATACCGACAAAGGCATCGTTGAACAACTAGGTGTAAAACATCAATCGACACTGATCGCCTCCAAAGGAGCACTAGAAATTGATCGTACGGCAGGTATCACCGATAAAGATCAGATCCGTCAACTCAGCCGCAAATCGCACTAAACCAATTCTCATGATCTCTTTGCTATTTGCTCTGTTGGCGGGTGCTCTATCGACCTTATCGCCATGTGTACTGCCAATTGTACCTATCATTATGTCCAGCGCTTTACAAACAGCGCGTTGGGCACCACTAGCTTTGCTCTCGGGCGTGGTGTTGTCTTACACGGTAATCGGCAGTGCATTAGCGATATTTGGCAATAGCATAGGGATCAATCCTGAACATACCCAGTACGTAAGAATTGGCAGCGCTGTACTCATGATCGTATTCGGTGCCATGTTTTTACTACCAGCACTGCAACAGGCATTCGTCAAATTGATAACGCCGCTGTCCGCTGGCGCAAATAGCAAACTCGCTGGTTTCAACGCTGACAGCACACTGACACAAGGTCTGCTTGGCATGATGCTGGGCATAGTGTGGACACCCTGCGTGGGCCCCACTTTAGGTGTGGCGATCACGATGGCAGCGAATGGCCACCATATCGGACATGCCGTCATGACTATGTTCATGTTCGGACTCGGTGCGGCCTTGCCGATGAGCTTACTTGCCTATGGTTCGCGAGCCGCAATCGGTAACAAACGCAAGACCTTGGCAATCATGGGACATCGCGGCAAACAGGTGATGGGCGCGGGTTTGATCTTGGTGGGTGCTTTGGTCATCACGGGTTTTGATAAATCATTGGAAACGCTCTTGACACGTCATATGCCCAACTGGTTGGTGGATTTAAGCACACGCTTCTAATGCAGAGCTCGCCGATTTTTTTTCACGTAAGAAAAAATCCAAATTCTTCCGCGCCGCAGCATTTCATGCTCTGCCTCAATTCGAAAAAAAATCAAGCTAAAAATTTGTCGTGACAGATCAAGAAAGCCTCATCTCTCGCTTGCCAAGGCATGGCTATTTGTGGATACTTTGCGCCAGAAAGTAATAACACTTTCGGTGAGCTAGATTCCAAAAGAAATTAGCTCATCACCAAAGAGACAAGCCGTGTCGCACGACAAGACGCGGCGAGAATATGATTAACATTGCTCAACACAATTGAGCAAGGAGACTTTCATGCCACACTCAGAACCGCTACGTTTGCACGTACCGGAGCCCACTGGCCGTCCCGGCCAAACTACCGATTTTTCCTATTTGCGACTTTCGCCTGCGGGTGAAGTGCGGCGTCCCGCAGTAGACGTGACGCCGGTCGATACCCGCGATATGGCGTATTCACTGATACGCGTGCTCGATGAGCAAGGCAATGCCGTCGGTCCTTGGGTGCCAGACATCAGTATCGAGAGCCTGCGCGCGGGGATGCGCGCGATGATGAAGACGCGTGTGTTTGATTCGCGTATGTTGATCGCACAGCGTCAAAAAAAGATGTCCTTCTACATGCAAAGCTTGGGCGAAGAAGCAATAGGCGCGGCGCAAGCGATGGCTTTGAATCGCGATGACATGTGCTTCGCCAACAAAGTATTTTAATGGCGCGCGAGGTGCCCTTGCATGGCTTGATTTGCCAACTCATGTCGAACGAAGGTGATCCGCTCAAAGGGCGTCAGCTACCTGTCATGTATTCGATTAAAGAAGCAGGCTTCTTTTCGATTTCGGGCAATCTCGCGACGCAATATATCCAAGCCGTGGGTTGGGCAATGGCGTCGGCGATTAAGAACGATACCAAGATCGCGTCGGCATGGATAGGCGATGGCGCGACTGCAGAAGCCGACTTCGATACGGCTTTAACTTTTGCGCATGTGTATCACGCGCCAGTGATT
>CAYXJI010000001.1:18448-37597 GCA_964465175.1 uncultured Burkholderiaceae bacterium
GGCGATCTCGACTTTCCAAGCGATTGCGGGTGGTGAGAATACGACGTTTGCAGCGCGTGGTGTGGGCTGCGGCATTGCATCCTTACGTGTGGATGGGAATGATTTCTTGGCGGTGTATGCGGCTTCCCAATGGGCAGCAGAACGCGCACGGTGCAATCTGGGACCGACGCTGATTGAATGGGTCACGTACCGTGCGGGGCCGCATTCCACCTCGGATGATCCTTCTAAATATCGTCCATTAGATGATGCCAATCATTTCCCTTTAGGCGACCCGATTGCCCGCTTAAAACAATATCTGATCAATCAAAACGCATGGTCGGAACAAGAACACGAAGAGACCCAAAAAGAACTAGAGGCAATGGTGATCGCTGCCCAGAAAGAAGCCGAGTTACTCGGCAGTATGGCAGCGAACCATGTATTTAGTCCGGCCGAAATGTTCGAAGACATCTATGAGCATATGCCTGAGCATTTGCGTCAACAACGCCAGCAATTGGGAATCTGAAATGAGTGATGATATGAACGATCAAGTAAAAGGGAAATCCACTCCCATGACCATGATCCAAGCGCTGCGCTCAGCGATGGATGTGATGTTGGAGCGCGATAATAATGTGGTGGTATTCGGCCAAGACGTCGGCTATTTTGGTGGCGTATTCCGTTGCACCGAAGGTCTACAAAAAAAGTACGGCAAGTCACGCGTGTTTGATGCGCCGATCTCGGAAAGCGGTATCGTGGGTGTGGCAGTCGGTATGGGCGCGTATGGTTTGCGCCCTGTGATTGAAATTCAATTTGCTGATTACATTTATCCTGCGTACGACCAAATCGTATCGGAAGCGGCGCGCTTGCGTTTTCGCTCGGCGGGTGATTTCACTGCGCCATTGACCATACGCACACCTTGCGGTGGCGGTATTTATGGTGGTCAAACGCATAGTCAAAGTCCTGAAGCAGTATTCACCCATGTATGCGGTTTGCGCACGGTGATGCCGTCCAATCCTTATGATGCAAAAGGCTTGTTGATTGCTTCGATAGAGAACAATGATCCGGTGATTTTCTTGGAACCTAAGCGCATCTATAACGGCCCGTTTAATGGTCATCACGATCAACCGGTGGTGCCGTGGTCTAAACACCCTATGGGCGATGTACCGGAGGGCTACTACACAGTGCCATTAGAATCAGCTTCTGTGTTCCGTGAAGGTAAAGACCTGACGGTGCTGACCTACGGCACCATGGTCTGGGTGTCTGAAGCGGCGGCTGCCGAAACTGGTGTGGATGCTGAGATCATTGATTTGCGCAGCATTTGGCCTTTGGATTTAGCGACGATTTTGGCCTCAGTGAAAAAGACTGGACGTTGCGTAGTCGTGCACGAAGCCACGCGTACTAGCGGCTTTGGTGCCGAGTTGACGGCCTTGGTGCAGGAACATTGTTTCTACCATTTGGAAGCCCCAATCGAGCGCGTGACAGGTTGGGATACGCCTTATCCGCATGCGCAAGAGTGGGACTACTTCCCAGGGCCTGCCCGCGTTGGTGCGGCATTCAAACGTGCGATGGAGAAATAAGATGGGTATTCATGTTATTAAAATGCCGGATATCGGCGAAGGTATTGCAGAAGTCGAATTAGTCGCATGGAATGTCAAAGTCGGCGACGTGATCACCGAAGATCAAGTCATGGCCGACGTCATGACGGACAAGGCGACAATCGAAATCCCTAGTCCTGTCAATGGCAAGGTATTGGCCTTAGGTGGTGCGGCGGGACAAGTGATGGCAGTCGGTTCGGAATTGATTCGTATCGAAGTCGAAGGTGCGGGCAATGTGGATGCGAATACGGCGGCGGCTCCGGTCGCTGTTGCAGCACCAATAGCGGCACCAGCACCAGTCGTAGTTGAGAAGCCAAACCCAGCGCCCGCAGTAGTAAGCAAATCTATCAACGCGATAACACCAAGCAAAGCAGCAGCCAGCGCACCAGCCGCTGCTCGCTCCAATGGTGAAAAACCCATCGCCTCGCCGGCAGTGCGCCGCCGCGCTTGGGATTTGGGCGTGGAATTGCAATTTGTTGCTGGCACTGGCGCTGCGGGACGCATCACGCACGAAGACTTAGATGCCTTCGTGGCACGCGGCTCGACACCTATTGCCAACGTCAGCAGCGGCTATCGTGAACTCCACGAAGAAACCGCGATTCCCGTCATCGGCCTACGTCGCAAGATTGCGCAAAAAATGCAAGATGCCAAACGCCGCATTCCGCATTTTTCTTATGTCGAAGAAGTCGATGTCACCGAGCTAGAAGCCTTGCGCACACAACTCAATCAAAAGTACGGCAAAGAACGCGGCAAACTGTCACTACTGCCACTATTGATGCGCGCCGTGGTCTTAGCCGTGCGTGACTATCCGCAAATCAATGCACGCTATGACGACGAAGCCGGCGTGGTCACGCAATTTGCCGCAGTCCATTTAGGCATCGCTGCACAAACTCCGGCGGGTTTGATGGTGCCGGTAGTTCGCCATGCCGAAGCACGCGATTTGTGGGGCAATGCGAATGAAATGGGCAGATTGGCAGAAGCAGCGCGCATAGGCAAAGCGACGCGCGAAGAATTGTCCGGTTCGACGATCACCATTTCCAGCCTTGGTGCACTTGGCGGCATCGTATCGACACCGGTTATCAATTCTCCTGAGGTGGCCATCATCGGTGTCAACAAAATGGTGGAACGCCCAATGATACGCAATGGCCAAGTGGTCGCCCGCAAGATGATGAATCTCTCGTCTTCCTTCGATCATCGCGTTGTCGATGGCATGGATGCCGCGCAGTTTATTCAAACCATACGCGGGTATTTGGAATGTCCGGCTACGCTGTTTATTGACTAGGAAAAGCTTAAACCGCAGAGGCGCAGAGTACACAGAGATTTTTAAATCACACCTCTGCGTACTCTGCGCCTCTGCGGCTAAAGAGTTTTTCTTTATCACTCCAAAATCTGATTATTCTCGGAACACATCATGCAAACGCAATCCACAACCCTAGTCATCATCGGCGGAGGCCCAGGCGGTTACATCGCCGCCATTCGCGCCGCACAGCTCAAAATCCCGACCATCCTCATCGAAGGTGATCAACTTGGCGGCACCTGCTTAAATATCGGCTGCATTCCATCGAAAGCCATCATTCATGCCGCTGAAGAATTTGAGAAAGCCAAGCATTACGCCCATGGTTCTTCCATAGGCATACAAGTCAGCTCACCGAGTATCAATATCGCGCTAACCATTAGCTGGAAAGATGGCATCGTCAAACGCTTAACTAGCGGCGTTGGTGCTCTATTGAAAAAAAATGGTGCGCAAGTCATCAAAGGATGGGCGCAGATTCTCGATGGCAAGACCGTCGCCGTCATGCAAGATGGCAAAGAAGCTCAACGTATCACTTGCCAGCATTTACTCATTGCTTCTGGTTCAACGCCAGTTGAGCTTCCTTTCATGCCCTTTGGTTCCGGCGATGGCAAAGTCATCAGCTCTACCGAAGCCTTATCTCCCACCGAAATTCCCCAAAAATTAGTCGTCGTGGGTGGCGGTTACATAGGATTGGAACTGGGCATCGCCTATCGCAAACTTGGTGCCGAAGTCGCCGTCGTAGAATCACTCGATCGCATCTTGCCAGCCTACGATGAAGAGCTCACCAAGGTCGTCAAAACTTCACTCAAACAATTAGGTATAGAAGTGCATCTCGGCCTCACCGTACAAGGTTTGAATACCAGTGGCGATGCTGTGCGCGTCAAAAACGCAGCGGGCGAAGAAACAGAATTAGCCTGCGATAAAGTCTTAGTCGCTGTCGGGCGTCGGCCACGTACCGAAGGTTTTGGTTTAGAAAGCTTAATGCTAGACATGAACGGACGTGCGATCAAAATCGACGACCAATGCCGCACCTCCATGCGTGATGTATGGGCAATCGGCGATGTGGCGGGCGAACCTATGCTCGCGCATCGTGCGATGGCACAAGGTGAAATGGTGGCAGAAATCATCGCCGGCAAACGCCGTCATTTCAGACCAGCCTCAATACCGGCCGTGTGCTTTACCGATCCCGAATTAGTCGTGGTCGGCAAATCGCCACAGGAGGCGCAAGCCGCAGGCATCGAGCACATCACAGCGATGTTTCCATTCGCGGCAAACGGTCGCTCTATGACTTTGGAATCGAGCGAAGGTTTTGTACGCGTCGTAGCACGCAAAGACAATCACTTGATCGTCGGTTGGCAAGCGGTTGGCAAAGGCGTTTCTGAACTGAGTGCCGCTTTTGGATTATCACTGGAAATGGGCGCAACACTAGAAGACGTCGCAGGCACGATTCATTCTCATCCCACTTTAGGGGAAGCAGTACAAGAAGCTGCCCTGCGTGCTCTCGGACATGCTTTGCATATTTAGTTTGTTTCCATCGGTCGTTGGTTTGAATCTAAAACAGACAAACGACCGATGGTGAAATGTGCAGCAACTTCGCCCCCTCCCCATCAGCCTTTTCTACGCAAAAAAATTCCCCTAAGCGCGATAGCTATTCCAACATTCTTTGCTTGCATTGCGTATTATCGTAGTGATACACTAATTCGCAATGAATTACGATATCCATCCTTCCAGTAGTACGCCTATATTTCGCCAGATCACCGATCAGGTGAAGCGCTTTATCGCCAGCGGGCAACTCAAAGCGGGCGACACATTGCCCTCCGTTCGTACTGTTGCCTTGCATCATGCGATCAATCCCATGACGGTGAGTAAAGCTTACAACATGTTGGAGATGGAAGGCGTCTTAGTACGCATGCGCGGTGTCGGCATGGTGGTTGCCGAGCGCCGCAATACCGCCCGCGATAAAACCAATCTAGCCATGCCAGCGATGCTCAGTGCCGCTCAAGTGGCACATCAGCTAGGCTTAGACAAAGAACAGGCAATCAAATTATTTGAGCAGGCGCTAAAAGTTACACACAATGAGAGCAAGAAAAATGCAGACTAAAACCACAACGCAGCAAGGCAAAAGCGATGCACTCACTTGCCACAATCTACACTTTGCCTACAGCTTCAAAACGATATTACAAGACGTCAATCTAGCAATTCCGCAAGGCGCGGTGGTAGGTTTAATTGGCGCCAATGGTTGTGGCAAATCGACCCTCTTGCGTTGTCTGGTCGGCCTGCAAATTCCCCAGCAAGGTCAGGTGCGCTTATTCAATACGCCCGCCTTAGAAATCGACGACACAATACGCGAACGTCTCGGTTTCGTCGCTCAAGCACCGGATTTATTTCCGTGGCTGACGGTGGAAAAACACATCAAAACCATAGGGCAAGCCTATCCCAAATGGCGTGAGCGACGTGCCTTAGAATTAGCACTACGATTGCGTCTACCCATGGGGCGCGAAGTGGCGCAACTTTCCGGTGGTGATCAACAAAAACTGGCGGTGGTATTGGCACTGGCCCATCAGCCCGATCTCATCATTTTGGATGAACCCGTGTCTAGCCTCGACCCGATGACGCGGCGTGATTTTATGCGCTCTTTATTTCAAGATGAGCGTTCGCTTTTTGCCGATGCCGCAGATAAAAACTCTGCGTCGCTCGAGGAAGAAAATCATGCACCGACGATTATCATCTCCAGCCACTTACTCAGCGATCTGGAACGTGTGGTGTCGCACGTCGCCTTCATGCGTGAAGGACGCGTGCAGTTATTTGAAGAATGGGATGCGGTTTTAGAATTCATTCGCATCTTGCCGAAGTCGGTCACGGTATTACCAAATTCACTTTGCATCGCGGAAAACAAAGAACAAATCGTCGTCGATCTCCGTACGCTGAATCAATATCAACGTGAGCATCCAACAAGCGAGATCAATCTTGACAACATCATGGCAGCGCCGATGATCAATGGCCTCGATGAACTTTTTATCGCTTTGAATTCTTAAGCTGAGGTGATCATGAATGCCATGTCTATCCCAGGGAAAAAACCGCCAACATTTCTCTTTGAATTTATCTTTGAGCGCCCTTACATCAATTACTTTAAGAATTTCTTCTTAGCAATATTTATCATCACATTTGGCATTCTGTGGCTCAGTCAATCCGATCGGCAGTGGGCGTTGTATGCGACTATTTTTTTCGGATTCGGCCTCTTTAGCTTAGTGATCAGCGGCCTCAAATGGGGACGTTCGGTGATCACTGGTGCGCGGGTATTTCGTCACATGCAAACACCGATCAGCCTTTGGCAAAGTTGGCAGCGTGCGATTTTGACGCGTGCTTCCATACTTCCCATTGCCTTGTTTGGTGCGATCAGTTTGCTGGAATTGAACCACCTCGCCATACTGCCTTGCAGTGCTTTGTTGGCGCTGACTTTTTTAAGTGTGGCTAGCGGCTTTACCTTGTCTTTGATACTGAATAATTATTTGAATAAACGCTGCTACGCGCTCATCTTGATCTTCATGCTCTATCTGAGCTATGTTCTTCAATTGACAGACAATGCAGGCATGAGTTCATGGCTCAACGAAGCGTGGTGGTGGCATATTCCTGCCATAGCATCGTGGCCGCTACTAGTTCTTGGCTCTTTGATTTATTGGGGGACTCCACCGTCACAGCAAGGCAAAACGCTATTATCGCAACTAAAAGAATTACGCCTCGTCCATACTGTGCGCCATTTTTATTTGCGCTTCACGCCACTCGAGGTTGCAAGAGCCGGAGAAAAAAAAGGTCAATCAATAGCACCGGGCAAATTCGTCAAAAGCATAGGACTCATGTGGTTGTTATTTCTTAGTCCCATGCTCGCCGTCGATTGGCACGCTGCTGTGACACTACCCCATCTGATTTTTTTGCTAGTCATTGCGACGTTTTCCACTTCGTATATTGTGGTGAAAGACCTGCATTGGCGCTATGTCTTACTACCCAATCATTTTCAACATGGACGTATCGCAAATCATCTTTTCATCTCTAATATGCTGTATTACGGCTGCTGGTCGCTCATCGTATTTTTTACCCTGTTTGGTTTAAAGATGCTCATGGTGAATGTGATACCCATGGTGCGAACGCCATCGGCTGCAATACCACTCGTCAATCTAGCCTTGGGTTATTTAGCACTCGGCGTAGAGCTGATCACCGCCTTCTGCATCGGTCTCGCGATTCGCGGGAGTCAAAAACCTGAGCGCTGCATTTTTTATTTATTTTTAGCGGGCTTGATAATCGCTGCGGTTACCACAATTTATTTTTATATGCAGAAGCAGAGTCCATTCAAAGCCGCTCTATTCACGATGAATGCCAACTATATGGTCGCGGTCACGCTGCTAGGCATAGTCGCCTTGATCTATGCAAATCGACTCTGGACACGCGAACGCTTGCTGGCTTTTTTGTGATAACAAAAGTCAAGAAAATCACAAGCCACTAACGCCTTTAACCAAGTAACGCCTGGTGTGCTTGTCCGTGCGGATAGAGACTAAGCCGTCGGCCCAACAGGCTTCTTCGCCGGCTCTCAATGTTAGCTTTACGGTCAGTCGTAACTGATCTTTCGCATACACTTGTTGGCGCGTGGCACCAGTTATACAAGTTGGTGACACATTCGCTTGCATTGCTTGAAGTTCAGTACGCGCACCATTGAGATTGATAATCGCGGTCTTGGTGTCATTGCTGATCAAGAGTATCAAGGCGCCGCTACCATACGCGCCTTCATCTTTCGCAAAACTCGCGACCTTGAACACATAGGGCGCGTGGAGTTTTTTTTCTTCTTGCGCATCTAGACTTTGCAATACGCTTTGCTGTGCCGACGCGATGCTGGTATAAGCGAGCGTGGAGAGGAATAAGCAAACGAGCCGAGAGGCAAGGATAGTAAACGGTGAGAAACGCATGGCTAATTTCCTTTTATAAAGTACGGATGAAGTACAAATGAAGCCCAAGTTAAAAGCACACTAGCTCGTGTCTCACGGTCAATGTGAGCGTGAACAGCGGTGAATCTCTATCATATCTATCTTTCGAAAAATGTGGATTACTAATTTTACCTAGGCAATTTAATAAATGAATTGTTAAAAATCATTTCATACACCTCAAATGTGCTTGCTTCACAACTGATTCCTTCTAGCTGAGGTCGTTTTTCAAAGCGATTCGAGAAATTCAGTGCTAAATTAATGCCATGTGGAAAAACTTAGATTTGGAAAATCTAAGTCACTTCAAACTTTCGCAAAATGGCGCCAATAGCAGCGGCAATAACAACGTATCGCAATGACACATTGGAATAGTAAATCAATCGAGCGCAGACTGCGATTACGAATTGTGATCGTGAGCCTATTGCTTTGTCTATCCTTTTGTCTGTCATCTTTGGCAACGGGACAAACCGTCGCGTCAAACACAGCTTTCTCCAGCATCCTCGGCGCACCGATCATCACGAACTACGACGCCAAAATCTATAAAGCGCATAGTCAAAACTGGGTCTCGATACAAGATCAGCGCGGCATCATCTATTTTGGCAATTCTTCCGGCCTCATCGAATTTGATGGACAACGCTGGCGAACCGTTGCGACCAAAGGCAATCCCATGATAAGGGCGCTAGCCATCGGCAGCGATCAAACGATTTACTATGGCTCGATTGGTGATTTTGGTTATCTCGCCGTGAACGCCAGCGGCAAACTACAAGCCATCTCCTTGTTTGAGCAGATACCAAAAAGCGATAACAACTTTAATGATGTCTGGCAAATTGAAGCGACTTCGCATGGTGTTTACTTTCTCACGCGCACCCATATTTTTCGCCTGTATCAAGGCAAGATCAGCGTCCTCGACGGCAAATTTGCGTCGTCGCAAGCGGTCGTGATAGACGATCATTTGGTGTATATCGATAGCCAACGCGGGCTTAGTTTGATCGATGAGGGCAAAATTATTCCACTGCCAGAATTTGCGAAAGTCGCCAATGGCAAGCGCATCGTCTTAGCGCGCTTTGCCCCGCATAAAATCATCGCGGGTCGTGCCACGGGTGATTTTTTAATTCTCGATCTCAGTTCGCTTTGGAATTCGGTAACGAAAAAATATCGTCCCGAAATGAATCCCAAGTTTAGCGCCAATGCTAGCGCAGACAAATCCACTAGCGATGTAACGACCTCACTCATACAAAAATTTCCGACCGAGCTTGATGGCCTCACCAATTATGAAAATCTCTTTTTATACAAACTGATCCCCGCCGGAGAAAATTTATTTGCCATCAGCACCGTGAAGGGCGGCGTTTTAATTCTGGATAAAAATGGCAAAGTACAGCGTGCCATCACCCGCAACGCTGGCTTGCTAGACAATACCGTGGCGGGCGTGATGTTAGACCGTGCCAACAACTTATGGGCTGCCACTAATTCTGGCATTTCACATATAGAACTTAGCTCTCCCCAATCCCTATTTAATGCCCGCAACGGGATAGAAGGCATCTCCATTTCCAGCATCTTTCATCGTGGTGAATTCTACGTCGGCACCTATCAACACGTGTTAAAGCAAGCGCCCTACACCTATGCACCAAAACAAGATGCACCTCTATTTAGCGTAATTCCTGATAGTCCCGGCGAGGTATGGCAGTTTAAAGAAGTGGCAGGTGATTTAATGCTGGCTTCTAGTCGCGGCCTATATACGCTGGCAGACAACAGGACCACTCGCATCGATGGATCAGGAACCGATGGTTATGCACTAGGCACCTCGGCGCGCTGGCCAGAGCATGTTTTTATGGGGAAAATGGGTGGCATAGAAGTCTTCAGACGCGACAAGGGAAAATGGGTGCTGCTTGGAAAAATCAATACTATCCAAGAAAACATACGCCGCATCACGGCTGATGCGAGTGGCGATCTTTGGCTAACGACCGAGGTACAAGGACTGATCCGCGTTCACTTTCAAAGTGACGATCCTCTGCAAGTTGGCATCCATCGTTTAGGTCTCAAGAATGGCCTGCCAGCGCTAGTGACTAACCGAGCCAGCTACCTCGATAACAACTTATATTTATGCACCGCCAAAGGTCTTTACAGCGCCCAAATCGCGCCGTGGCAAGACAATGCCGACCAAGCCGACGCTACGCAATTTATTCCTGAAATGCGCTTCGGTAAACAATTTAGCGATGGCAGTATGACGGTGAGCGATATCAGCCGTGACGGCGACGGTGGCTACTTACTGCAAACCTCGCTCGGTGTGCAGCGATTACAAAAAAATGCTGCGGGTCAATACGACACCAACAATCAAGCATTTCGCGGCATCATTGCAGCGGACGAAGCACTCTATGTGCATCCCGATGGCAGCGTCTGGCTACCGGGAGAAAATTTGTATCGCGTGAATATGCATAGCGACAAAGACTATGCGCAACACTTTTCCACCATGATACGCAAGGTTTCAGTCAATACGAGCGAGACCATTTTTGATGGTACCTATGGCGCACAAGGCCGCATGTTCCCGACTGTTGCGACGGTTTTTAAAACCATACAAGCCGCCTCGCATGTACCACAACTCTCATACACGCAAAATGCAATCATGTTTGAATTTGCGGCCAGCTTTTACGAAAAACCTGGCAGTACGCAATTTCAATATCAACTCGAAGGATTTGATCCAAGCTGGAGCGAATGGAGTCTAGTCAATACCAAGGAATACACCAACCTCCCAGAAGGCCAATATCGCTTCCGAGTGCATGCCAAAAATATTTACGGCAGCATAGGAAGTAGTGCTATTTATCAGTTGACGATATTACCACCGTGGTATCGCAGTGTTTGGGCCTATTTGCTGTGGTTCACCATAGCCAGTACAAGCATCTTTGGCGGCATACGGCTCTACACGCGACATCTGCGCGCCAACAAAAAAATACTCGAAAACGAAATCATAGAGCGCACACGCGAAGCCGTGATGCAAAAAGAAGCGGCTGACCAAGCGCGTCACAAGATCGCCTTACTCGCCGAAATGGGACGCCAAATCACGGCTTCACTGGAGATTCATGCGATACAAAAAAGTTTATATACCTATGTACTCGAGCTCATACCAGGCAATACCTTTGGCATAGGCATCGTCGACAACGAACACAAAGTCATACGCTTTGACTATGTGATTGAAAATGGTAAACCTGTGCGTCCCTACCAACGCAGCCTAGAAGCACGCGAACAGCCCGCCACGCAATGTGTATTATCTGCGCAAGAACTACTGTTCAATGAGCTCACGCTGGACACGCGCGAACTCGACAGCTTCATCGGCGTTGAATTCGATAACAAACAAATTAAACAAGCCGATGGCAGCCCATCACCTATGCCACGTTCAGCGATCTATGTCCCCATGATGCTCAAGCACCAAGTCATAGGCGTGATTTCAGTCCAAAGTGACGATCCTCATACCTACCATGAGAACGACTTAGCCATCCTACGCTCCTTAGGTGCCTACGCGGCAGTGGCATTCGACAATGCACATTCATATCATCGCCTACAACTGACACAAAGCAAATTAGTCGAACAAGAAAAACTCGCCGCGCTTGGCGCCCTAGTTGCGGGTGTTGCGCACGAACTCAACACGCCTATCGGCAACAGTCTCTTAACGGCCAGCTCACTCGATGAAATCACGGCAGAACTAGTGCGAGACATCAACGGTGGCAGTGTACGCCGTTCGCGCTTTGAAAATTTTGGTACACAAGCTAAATCGGCCTGCACACTCTTGATGCGTAATTTGGAAAACGCGGCGAATTTAATCACTAGCTTTAAACAAATTGCGGTCGATCAAACCTCGGACAAGCGCCGCGTATTTAATCTCAATACCGTCACTAACGAAATTGGCGCGACGCTAGGCGGACGGATACGACGCGATCATCATCATTTAAGCATACAGATACCTGAGCATATCGAGATGGATGGCTACCCAGGCTCGTATGGGCAAGTGATTACCAACATGATACTCAATGCGCTGATTCACGCCTTTGATGGCAAAGAGGATGGACAGATAAGTATCAGCGTTAGTAAATTCGATCGCCAACAAGTCACCATGCACATTAGCGATAACGGCAATGGCATTAGCGAAGACAATCTCAATCGCATCTTCGATCCCTTCTTCACCACGCGCATGGGACAGGGAGGCAGCGGCTTAGGTCTACATATTAGCTACAATATAGTCACCGCGATTCTCGGTGGCAGCATACAAGTCAAAAGTCGCCTCGGTCACGGCACACAATTTGACATCACACTCCCCACGAACGCGCCTGAATCGCCTTTGCAAGATAGTGCGCCAGAGGACTAGTAGTCCAAAGCCACTATTTACCATTGCAACGACAAAGATCACGAATCACCAATGATCTAATTTGCAGCACTAAATCCTTGGCGCTACATTTTTTCGCAGCCTGTCATCCAAACTCGATGGCGTGACGTTGGTTCACTATTCATGCATTTCTGGCTAGTGATTAGCACTGCATGATGCAAAAAGAATTGCATATAAAAATATCCCAAGAAAGGTCTCTCATGTCATTTATTATCGGCACCTATTCCCACTACGATGAACCCAGCAATGGCTACGATACGAGTTATCGTAGCGGAGCATTTCAGATCGACAGAAATGAAGTGTCATTTGGCGAGCTGTCAGCAGTAGACAAAACCGATTGGTATCAACTCAATCTGCGCGGCCCTGGCACTTATACCGTGTTTGTGTCGAATGACGCCACCAATAACTATAGCGCCAACAATTTTTGGGGCAGCGCACCGCAAGGCATAGAGATACAAATCGTAGATCGCTTTGGCACCCCATTACCTGGCCTAGACAAAGGTTTTGCGGGCATCAACTACGATGGCAGTATCGAGTTTAAATATGATGGCGGAAATTCCTTCGGTGACTACTTTGTCAAAGTCAGTACTCTGGGTAGCAGCACGAGTGATTATGTACTAGGCCTCAGCTTGGGCGCCTTGGCTGGTCATCATATTGATGGCAGTTTTTTAGATGATCGCATCGTTGGTACTAATGGCAATGATGACATCTACGCAGGTGCGGGCTGGGATACCATAATTGCGAGTCCGGGTGATGATTATATCGCGGGCGGTAGCGGCATCGACAGCATCAAGATGGCAGGTCGTGTCGATGACTATTTGATTAGCGGCACGCTCAAACAATTCCGCATCGAAGATCAAGTAGGTAATGATGGCATCGATACAGCCAATAGCATTGAGCGGCTGCTGTTTAGCGATGGCGCGATCGCCTTCGATATCGATGACAACGCAGGTCAAGCTTACCGCTTGTATCAAGCCGCCTTTGCGCGCAAACCTGATTTGCTTGGTCTAGGCTATTGGATAGACAGGCTTGATCATGGTGACAGTCTGAATCGCGTAGCAGATGCATTCTACAATTCTGCAGAGTTTCGCTCAATGTATGGACACAATGTCAGCACGCATGACTTCATTGTCAATCTCTATCAAAATGTATTGCATCGCGCACCCGATGGAGGTGGCTTCGATTACTGGTCAAACCAGTTAAACCGAGGAAAAATGGATAGAGCAGAAGTTCTTTTAAGCTTCTCCGAAAGTGCAGAAAACCAAGCGCAAGTCATTGGGCAAATTCAAGATGGCATCGACTATTTGCTATGGACTTAACCTAGTAAGACCTACGCAAAAACGTCCCAGCGTCGCGGTTACCTCCTTGCCGTACTCAAGCACTTTTTTTGTCGGTACGCCTAGCTGGGACAATTTTGCGTAAATCCTACCTAGGCTAACAAGCAACAAAAAATACAGCCATACGCGATGCAATATCGGTATGACTGCAATTACTTTTACCGCATGAAATTGTGCGCGACGACTTAAGCACAACAGCGCAGACGAAAGCCGAACGCCAAGATGTAAGCCACTGCATTGTGAACAGTCCTATTTTCGAGACAAACTGACACATTTCTCACACCATCACCTATACTTATTCCAGTTCAATTCACCGCCAAACACCTAAGTCTTGGCGCCGAAATGATGGGGAACACCATGTCGATGCCACTGTATTGCCAGAGAAAGTGCCACCAACTGATTTCCGTTGTCATGTGCGGCCTATTTTCCTGCATTACTTTGTCGACGCAGGCGCAAGAGAGAAAAAGTGCAACGCCTGTGCAGACTGTGCACCTGCTTATTACCGAACAACTCGACAAGCATGCTCAAAATAAGCCATTGGCGACCTCGACTCAGCAACTTCTTGATTATCTGGAAAAAGAATTAAAAATTAAGATCGTAGTTGATTACTATCCTTGGGCGCGCGTTTTATTACATGGCGAACAAGGCTTAGGCCTTATTTATGGCATCTCTAAAACTGCGGAGCGTAGCAAAATATTTGATTTTTCCGATCCTGTTTTCACGCAAAAAACCTGGCTAGTCACACTATGTGATCGTCAATTTCCTTTTGAAAAGGTCGAAGATTTAAAAGGTAAAACCATTAGCATGCACCGTCTGTCTAGCGTCAGTGAAGAATTTGATCGTCATGCCGGCAAACTATTTAAAGTCGACGGTGAAGGTGCCTCCAGTGAAGCACGTCTACAAAAGCTACTCAAGCATCGCAGTGATGCAATGGTTTATTACAGTATCCTAGAATTGAGTGCATTACAAAACAAGATTAATCTAGAATACGAAATTAGCATTCGAAGGCCATCAACTGAAACCCAAACATCCGTCAATGCAAGCGCACTATTTTGTGTTTTACCCAAACCGATAGGAACAACTGCCATCCATTTTGCACAAAGCAAAAAAAATGACATCACGCTACTCCATCGCATCAATCAAGCACTACGTCGCAATCGACAAATAGGCCAGCCGACCTACACCCATTGATGGCTAGCGAACTCGGCGCTCTAGGTCAGCACGGAGTGGTGCCGTCCTATTCTTCTGTGCATTGCAATGCCGGACGCTATCCGACGCCGCCACGATGGCACTTAACACTAGCATCAAAACGATAACCGCTAGGCTATAAGCGGATTGCAATCCTAATCACAACGAAAGCAAGTCCACCAGCAATTAACGCGGCCGCCAATAATAATTCCAAAGGCTTAACCATCGCACTCGAATTCGGAACAAGTGCATTTAAAATTCCAACAATGGCAATACCGCCAAGGATGAGTATTGCGCGTCTATCGGGGATCTCAAACATAAGGATTAACATGATCTTATTTTGCAAATCGAAAAGATAACCTGACATCAAAAATAAAGCATTTTCTCAACTCACATCAAACCCGAATGGCACTTCGGTCAAATTGTTAAACTCCACTGAAACCTAGCTTTACCTGGTCAAATATTGGTGAGTAAACATTACATAAAAAATTAAAAAGTACAAAAACAACAGCCTTATCGATACCAATGATTATTTTTTCGCTGGACATGTAAGGAATGCGCAAAGTCATCGACCAAGATTAGTACTGATGACAAACCGCGTATTTCGCCAATCTTATAAATGCTTAAGCATGTCGACCAAAGCCGATCTCACTATGAAAAATGTCACAGATAATTCCTTGTCACATCACTGTTTTTCTCTGACCGTGTTACGCATGAAAAGGGATAAGGCGCTTGAGATAAGCGACCGCAATGCGCCAGTGACACACGCCGAGCTGCGTCCAGATTGCAGCGGTCTTTCTGCACAGATCGCACTCGATCTTGCGAATTGCCTACCGTTTCTCGCTTGCGGTGAAGAGTCTGCAGTACATGCCTTTAGTCATAGCTTACTCAAAGATATTAGCTCTGAGGAGGCAAAGGAGATGCAGGCTATCGCCGAGGATGAACTACGTCATGCTCGTTACTTAGAAAGCCTGCGATGCGAATTACCAGCACCCAGCATACACTTGCCGGTTGACGCCACGTCGCGATTTTTTCGGCGCTTATTGACGAAGAATTCGGCTAAGCACTTTGCACAAATTGCAGCCTTAGATTTAAGCGTGTGCCGACTTCTCGCTCCCTTATTGCATCCGCAAGCTGGATTAAGAAATGCGCCACAGGTGCGTGAAATTCTCGGCGCGATCACGCGAGACGAAGCGCGCCACGTCAAAGTTGCACGCACGATGGCGTTCAAACTAGGTTGCACTCCCTTAGCGTTCGCGGGCATACACAAAGATATCGAACAACAACTAGCCAACCTCATCGCACCGATACGCGCTAGCCACGATCGATTGGCTAGGCAAGATCACCACGAGGGGATAGCACTAGCGATATCACAGCGAATATCACTCAAACCAGCAAACGGTCAAACACACTAATGAACAAGCACCAGCCCAACTTCGGACGGCCAATCATGCAGCAAGACCGTCGCCAACTCTTAGGTCACGCGACTGCATTGCCAGGAGATCCGATTAGCACGGAAGAGTTATGCCAACTCGTGTCGCGTCATTTTTCGATCGCTACGCACCGTCATGTGCGCGTCATTGCACCCCGCCTCGGTGTGCATCAACGGCATCTGTGTCGTGATTTCAAGAGTGCGCAGGAAGCGCCGCGTCCTGGTTCGCGCAATCCGGAGTTAGCGGCACAGGCGATTTCGGCGGCCTTAGACAAGGCACAAATTCCAGTCTCTGCACTCGCCTATATCATTAGCCATACCGCAACGCCAGCACAATTGCTTCCCGGCGGTTCTGGAGAAATTGCGCGCTTACTCGGCTATCAAGGTCCGCACGTCGAGTTGCGACAAGCCTGTACGGGTTTTGCCAATGCCCTGCAATTTGCTTTTGCGCTCACTGCACACCCCGATGCGGCTCCGGTCGCGATTGTCGGTGTCGAAACAGGTTCGGTTTATTTCTCGCCTGAAGTCCTGAAAAAAGACAGTAGTCAGTGGATCAATTTTTTGCAGATGGGCGATGGTGCTGCTGCAGTGATTGTTGGACCCAATACGGGCCCCAATACAGGTCCAAATGCTGCCTCAAAATGGCTGAGTCATGCTTACTTTGGACAATGCCAACAAGCGCCCGCCGCTGGCTTGTGCCTGCCCTATGGCGGCTCAGATCGCTCCGCCCCGCCTGCTGGCCCGCTCTTGTTTGAACACGATTTTACCTCGGTCGCAAAGCATGGTGCAATGTTGTTAGATGCTGGCCGTGCAGTGTTAGCGCAACACGGCATTGACATCCATCAGGCCGATCACATCGTGCCACATCAAGCGAGTGGCGCGGTTGCGCCGTGGTTGGCAAACTATTGGGATATTCCCTTAGAAAAGATATCGCGTCACGCGCAGCAAGTGGGCAATCTCGGCAGCGCCAGTATTTGGGCAGCGCTTGATCACGCTATCCGCACAGGTTCAGCAGCTGACGTAGAAGCAAAAAAACCCATCAGTGTCTTTCTAGGTGCTGAAGCCACGCAGTATTCGTATGGAGGATTCGTCCTTGAAGAGTGAAGCGAAGGTCGAATTAGTCCAAGTCAGCCTGCATCATGGTCAACATCCCATCCTGCGTGATGTCAGCCTGCGTCTAAGCGATGGTGTCACGCTGTTATATGGTGCGAACGGTGCGGGCAAATCCAGTTTGCTAAAATTAATCGCAGGCTTGCAGGGTCATGCCAAGATCACAGGTCAAGGAGAAGTGCTCAATGCGGCACTGACACCACGAGCAGCCGTTGATCGTGCCAAAATCGGTTACATGCCGCAGCAAGGTGGTCTCTATGACGAGCTCACCGCGATGGAAAATCTGCGATTTCGCGCCGCGATGCTAGGCGTACCAGACCCCACAGCGCTTTGCCTAAAAGTGAGCGAGACCTATGCCTTAGCACCCATCATAGTGCAACGGGTCGAACAATTATCCGGCGGATGGCGGCAGCGTTTAGCCTTTGCGTTGACCATGTTAGCGCAACCGAGCTTATTGCTATTAGACGAACCGACAGCAGGTGTAGACCTTGATGCTAAGGCGCGCATCTGGGAACAAATCGATCTAGAAAAACAGCGCGGCACGCGTATCATCATCAGCTCACACGACCCGCACGAAGCGTATCGTGCGGATCATCTGATTCATTTGCATCGTGGCAGCATAGAATACAACGGCGCACCGAACGCGCTGTGCGCGCATTTTAATTTAGCGGTGATGCAGGTATCACGTCCTGCGGATCCGGCGCTGTTGCAAAGCCTGATCAACATCATCACCAGCCAGTTTTCAACGCTGTTTACTGATATTGCCCACGACACATTACGCATCGTCATTACGAAAGCAAACGCGCAAACAGACGCACAAGAGCAAGCCACGCAATCAATAAGGGATGGCGAGTTGACGTATCTTGTGCGCTGGTCTGCACCTAGCCTAGAAGATGGTCTACGTGCGGCACTACTGATCTCCGACCGCGAAAAAATCACACAAGCGGTGGCGATATGAAAACCATGTCGTCAACAAAAGCAACTTGGCTCAGACTCAAAGGCATAGCGACCAAAGAGATCTGGCAATTAAGTCGTGATCGACTCACCGCTATTTTGCTCATCAGTGTCCCGATTGCCCAGATTCTTCTATTTGGCTTTGCAATCGATTTGAGCCCCAAAAATTGGCCTAGTGCCTGGGTCAGCACCGCGCACGATCCGCACAAAAAAACTGACCCACAAGAAAACGAAATTCAATCACTCATCATTGACAAACTCAATCAGTCACAACTGATCGCCCTAGGCCCAAAGCCGATGAGCGAGCGCGAAGCCAATGCTGCTTTGCAAAGGGGTGAAGTGCGTTTCGTTTTACAAATTCCTGCCGCCCCTAGCCACTATCTGAGTCAATCGCTAGCGCTGCCAATCAAGATCAAGTTTGATGGTTCCGATCCCTATGTAGCGATGACCGCAAGCATGCTCACATCGCACTTACAAACGACAATTGCACAATCCAATACGGCCGTAAAAACCCCCGCAAAGACTACTGAACACGCGCCGTCAATACTGCGAGCCGCATCAACAGAATTTCCCTTAACGCACATCACATTGCAATCAGAATTAGGCCAAATCGAGTTAGCCAGCCAATCGGCATTCTTGCAACCCATGAGTAGCGGCGCTTACTTAGTGCCCGCCTTAGTCGGCGTCATCTTGACGCTCACACTCACCTTGATGGCGGCATTTTCACTGGTCAGAGAACGCGAGCGCGGCACTTGGTTGAGCCTGATGAGCACGCCAGTCAACGCCAGCTTAATCGTCTTTGGCAAGCTCGCGCCCTACGCCGCCATCGGCTTAGTGCTATTCGCGCTCTTACAAATCGTGGCACACCAACTATTTCAAACCCCGTGGGCAAGTCTGGCGCAGTGGTTCGCCGCCTGCTGC
>CAYXJI010000002.1:0-9388 GCA_964465175.1 uncultured Burkholderiaceae bacterium
AAGTCGCCAGCGTGCATCCGGTTAGAAGCTTTGCGGATCCTGTCGCCGTATCGCAAAATTTTTCCAATACGATTTGTACTATCGAAGGCAGTGCGCAAGCCTTAGCTTTGCTCACGCCGGCTTTCGAAGCGATAGGCGCACAACTTTTACCTATCGCGCCAGAGTCAAAAATGCTGTATCACGCAGCCTCTGTATTTGCCAGCAATTATTTAGTGACATTAATGGATATTGCAATCGAAGCCTATTGTGCCGCCGGTGTGGCACCAGAATTCGCCAACAAGATGGCGCAGGCGCTGGCAACAAAGAGCCTAGAAAATGTGTTTAATTTAAGTCCTGCCGCCGCCTTGACTGGGCCAATTAAGCGTGGCGATATGGAGACGGTCGCTAATCAACAAATTACGGTCAGCGAGTGGGATGCCACCAGTGGCGCTGTGTATCAGGCTTTTGTTGCTCCCACCTTGGCGCTCGCGAGAAAGTAAAGAGTGGCGATTTTCTCGCGCAACCAGTTTGTAGTGTTACTCGGAAAAGTACACGCAATTACGACCACTTTCTTTGGCCTGATATAAAGCCACATCAGCGCGTTCGAACACGCTGTCTTCGCTCTCTTGCAATTTGCATTCGGCAACGCCCATACTGACCGTGAGCGATAATTTCGCTTTTGCTAGGTCGGTTGTACGAGAAAAGTCGTTTGCCGCGATGATAGTCCGCAAATTTTCTGCAATCGATGTTGCTTTCTCTAAGGTGCAATTTTTTAGTAAGAGCAAAAATTCTTCACCGCCCCAGCGGCAGATCACATCACTTTCTCTTAAGGAGCGTTTTGCAATCGCGGCCAGCTCACGCAGCACGTGATCGCCAAGTAAATGCCCGTGCTTGTCATTGATTTTTTTGAAGTGATCGATATCCAAAAGCGCTACGCACAAGGGTTGGCGTGAACGCTCGCTGTCGAGTATGGCTTGCTGGAACACGAAATCAAAAGCTTGGCGATTTAAGAGCTTGGTCAGTGAATCGGTCGCCGCAGATTTTTCTATTCTTTTTTGATAGCGACGAACCGAAAGCAAAACAATCACGATGACCGCGAGCGTAATGCCAAATCCTATTGCCGCATTAAAAAACAATAACTTGTTTAAGGGTTGCAACTCACCTTGAAGGTCTTGCTCGACGAGCAAATGCCAACCTAGCTCTGGTAAAAAGCGGGAATTGACGAAAACGTTTGCGCCGTTGATCGCATACTCTAAATGCAAAGAGTCATTTTTTGTATTGCTTAAAATCTGCTTACTGAGTTGATTGAGACCAGGAGTTTGCGTGATACTGCCCTTATTTAGTTTAACGGCGCTACCAGCAAGTACGACATTGCCTTTTTTATCGACAAAATATATTTTTCTTTGGAAGCGTGATTGATAGCTATCAATTAATCGCTTCATGGTGTCCAAGGTAAGGCCAATGCCCACGACACCGATGAATTTGCCGTTGTAATCGAGTACGCGATGATTGGTGAAAATGGTCATGCTGTCATGGTTCGCCAAATCGATATCGACATTCGTCTCATACTCCGATTTTAAATTTTTGACGCGATAAAACCAGAGGTCACGAGGCTCAGACTCTTTAATCGTTTTGAGCAGGCCGTCAGCGTAATAATAGTTTTTACTTAAATCGCTCACCAAGAAACTGGTAATTGCTTGGTTCTTCGTTTTGATTTCCTTGAGATACTTGACAATTTGTTGTGGCTCTTCCTCGCCATTCACGATCCAGTCCTTGACGAAGGTGTCGTTCGCCATTTGTGTGGAGACAAAAACGGGACGTAAGATGTCTCTTTGTATTTCTGAATAGACGTTGTCGCCCGTGATGGGTAAAGTGTTCTCCGAAAGGCCGCGTTGTAATGTCTCTTTTGAAACAATATAACTGGTCGCTAACACGGCGACAAAACCTAATACCAAGATTAGGCTAATCCAGATCAATAGACTGTATCGTTGTAATGTTTTTTTCATGGGCCTATTGCCGCGTGATTTTTTAGGAAAGAGGGGATGAACGAATACGCAATGCGTGCGCAATACTAGCTTGTTAAGAGACACGATCATACTATAAACAAGCTAGGTTTAATGGCTTAAACGCAAGGAAGCAGGCACATTCTGAAACACGAGGCATATTCGCTGGTGAAAATGAAACAGCGTATTTGGCGGATAATATCTATTTTCGTGAGCGTAAGCGAATAGGCTAGGTTTAAATTGGGCAAACGCATAAGTCTCTGTAAAATTCGCTCTTAGCGCCCATCTATGTTGTTCTGCACTATCACTCTAGGATCAAGATGAATTCAACAGCAAAAATATCCGCCCCAGTCATAGCCTCCTATGCTTGTGCTGCGGTCGCCCTCTTCTTAGTATTGAAAGCCGGCTTGCTAGTCGCTTTGTTTTCCGGATTATTGCTTTATTCCTTGGTGCGCTTATTAGTGCCCACCATACAACGTAAATTTAGCAATCAACAAGCGCGCATGATTGCGGTCGTGTTTTTATCTGTGCTGATCATCCTTGCGATTAGTTTTGGTATTTGGGGCGCCGTGGCGTTCTTACGTAGTGATGCTGGCAATTTACAGGCTTTGTTGCGCAAGTTGGCGGATTTGATTGAGTCTTCTCGGCAGCAACTACCAATTTGGGTGACAACTTATTTACCTGAAGACATTGAAGCGCTGAAACGCATGCTGACAGACGCATTGCGTGAACATGCGGGCGAAGCCAAAATACTTGGGCAAGAGGCTGGCCATCTGATCGTGCATTTATTGTTGGGTATGATCATTGGTAGTATGGTCGCTTTGCAAGATGCAACTAGTCTGCATCATTATCGCCCTTTTGCGGCCGCACTACAGCAACGCGTTGCGATGCTGGCGGACATGTTTCATCGTGTGGTGTTTGCCCAGGTGAGGATATCTTTGATCAATACGACATTTACGGGGATTTTTCTGGCCATCGTGTTACCGATCGCTGGCGTGCATTTACCTTTAGTGAAAAGCATGATCGCGGTGACGTTTGTGGCAGGCTTAATCCCAGTTGTTGGGAATATTATTTCGAATACCGTGATCGTGATCGTTAGTCTTTCTTACTCTTTACATGTGGCGGCGACGTCGTTGGCGTTTATGGTGGTGATCCACAAGCTAGAATATTTTTTAAATGCGCGAATTATCGGTTCGCAGGTAAATGCCAAGTCCTGGGAATTGCTGCTTGCTATTTTAGTCATGGAAACCTTGTTCGGTTTACCTGGCGTAGTTGCTGCTCCGGTGTTCTATTCGTATGTAAAAAAAGAATTAAGCGAGCGCGGGTTGGTGTAATCGCGCACTTGGCTATTGAACTTGAAAGGGAAAAACAAGATGATTTTAGAATTAGCAGAGATCAGAATACATCCTGGTCAACAAGCAGCTTTTGATGCGGCTATCGTTCGTGGGCTGCATGAGGTGATCGCCCACGCAAAGGGATTTCGTGGCTATAAAGTCAACAAGGGGATAGAGTCGCCTGAGCGTTATGTGTTAATGATTTTCTGGGAAAGTTTAGAAAACCATACCATCGATTTCCGCCAATCGCCCGCTTTTGCGGAGTGGCGCAGTATCGTAGGGGGATTTTTTGCGGTCCCGCCTGTGGTGGAACATTTCGACTTGTTGGCAAAATCGACTTAAGCTGTCTCGTTGGTCTTGAGAAGCGCGACTTTGCCCCAAGCTGTAAAGATTATTCTGTCGCGTAGATCGCGCGCTGAATGGATTTTAGTTGGCCGATTTTTCGCGCCGACGCTTTCCTTTTTCTGTCTGTAAAGGTTCTTATGGTTCCCCACCTCGCTACCGCCTTAAACGGTCCCTTGCTTGATTTTGAAAAAAAGATTTTAGAAGCAACGCCCTCCATAGAGCGCTGGTTCCGTCTTGAATGGCAAGAGCACACGCCGCCGTTTTATTGTTCGGTGGACATGCGCAACTCGGGATTTAAGTTGGCGCCGGTTGATACTAATTTATTCCCAGGCGGTTTTAATCATTTGGGTTCTGAGATGTTGCCACTCGCGGTACAGGCTTCGATGGCCGCGATAGAAAAATACTGTCCCGATGCACGCAATTTATTGTTGATACCCGAAGGGCGCCCGTGCAACGTCTCTTATTGGCAAAATATTGCGCGTCAAATGCAGATTTATCGCCAAACTGGACTACATGTTCGCTTGGGTAATCTCGACGTCAACTGCCAACAAGAAACCACCATCGCCTTGCCGGACGGTGGCAGTTTATTGCTGGAGCCATTACAACGTTCGCCGAATGGGCGTCGTCTCGGTTTGAAGAATTTTGATCCTTGCACTATTTTGTTAAATAACGATTTGTCTACGCATATCCCAGCGATTCTTGAAAATATTCACGAGCAAACTTTATTACCGCCTTTGCACGCTGGCTGGGCGATGCGTCGCAAAACTAATCATTTTTCCAGCTATGATGAGGTGGTGAAGAAATTTGCCAAAATGGTGGATATCGACCCATGGTTGATCAACCCCTTTTTCGCCAAATGCAGTGGTGTGGATTTTGAAGCGAGTACGGGTTTGGAAAGCTTGATGGCAACGGTCGATACGATACTCGCCAAGATACGCAAAAAATATAAAGAATACGGGATTAAAGACAAACCCTTTGTGATCGTGAAGGCGGATGCGGGCACTTGTGGTATGGGCATTATGACTGTGCGCGATTCGCGCGAAGTGCGTGATTTGAATTCGAAACAACGCAGCAAAATGACCGTGGTCAAAGATGGCCGAGAAGTGCACGACTACATCGTGCAAGAAGGTGTGTATACCTTTGAGCAGATTGACGAGAGTGTGGCAGAGCCGGTGGTCTACATGATAGACCGGTTTGTTGTTGGTGGATTTTATCGTGTGCATCGAGATCGTGGTATTGATGAAAATTTGAACGCGCCAGGGATGGAATTTGTCCCATTGGCATTTGCGCAGCAACACGCGGTGCCTGATATGCGCGCGCAGCCAGGTACAGCCGCACCAAATCGCTTCTATATGTATGGCGTGGTAGCACGTTTAGCTTTGTTGGCCGCGTCATTAGAATTGGAAAAAACCGATCCGAACCCTGAGATTTACTAGCTGATTTTTTGCGCCTCTCGGCGCATGTTTTTGCTAGTTTTTAAGCTCGTATTTGTAACACTTTATCTTGGATAAAAAATGAAAATTGCCTTCCTGACCGATCCCTTAGCGCAGTTCAAAACCTATAAAGATTCGACCTACGCAATGATGCTAGAAGCGACCGCGCGTGGTCATCGTATTTTCGCTTTTGGGCCTGCTGATATGGTATTGGACACAGGTGTTGTACGTGCAGCGCTACAAGAAATCAGTATGACTGGCGACCCCAAAGATTGGTATCGATTGAGTGCGCCTCAAGAGCATGCTTTGCAGGAGTTTGATGCTGTTTTGCAGCGCAAAGATCCGCCGTTTGATATGGAGTATATCTATGCAACCTATCTATTGGACTTGGCTGAGCAACAAGGTGCGCGCATATTTAATAAGCCCTCTGCTATTCGTGATCACAATGAAAAATTGAGTATTGCGCAGTTTCCACAATTTACTACCCCGACTTTGGTGACTCGCAACGAACAACGTATCCGTGCGTTTTTCAGTACGCATCACGACATTATTTTGAAACCCTTAGACGGCATGGGGGGCGCGGGTATTTTTCGCATACGCGAAGATGGTATGAACCTCGGCGCGGTGATAGAGACGCTGACCAATAATCAAACGCGTACCATTATGGTGCAAAAATATATCCCCGAGATTGTGCATGGGGATAAACGTATCTTACTAATTGATGGCGCGGTGGTTCCGTATGCCTTGGCGCGCATTCCACAAAATGGCGAGGTTCGTGGCAACTTAGCCGCTGGCGGACTGGGCGTCGCACAAGAATTATCGGCGCAAGATCGAGAAATTGCAGAAAGCCTGGCGCCACAACTAGCCGCCCGAGGCTTGTTGCTGGTAGGATTAGATGTAATTGGCGCATGTTTAACCGAAGTCAATGTGACTAGCCCGACATGTTTCCAAGAAATTCATCAACAAACTGGTTTTAATGTGGCAGCGATGTTTATCGATGCGCTTGAAAAGCGCGTATCAATTGCAAAGGCATGATTGTTGCTTTAGGTAAAGTAACTCGCGAGTGCTAAGCTTGATTTTTATTGCGCAAATCCGCCTGATTTGGCATAGCGAGATTTAGGATAATGGAATGGTAGGTTTACTTTTAATGACCCATGCGCCTTTGGGGACGGCATTCGTACAGGCTGCGGCACATGTATTTCGCAGTATGCCGGAGCGTTTTGAAGCGATTGATGTGATCGCAGATCAAAATGTGGACGACGTCAATCGATTGGCACGCGAAGCCGTGTGTCGTTTGGATGATGGCTCTGGCGTGTTGATCATGACCGACATTTTGGGCGGAACACCGTCCAATTGTTGTCGTCAGCTCGGTGATCCGAGTCAAGTTGCGGTGATCGCTGGCATTAGCTTGCCGATGTTGTTGCGGGCGATCACCTATCGCCAAGATGCCTTAGATGTCGTGGTAGAAATGGCCTTAGCCGGAGGGCAGAATGGTGCCACAAGGGTTGAAAATCGAATTCGGATTGCCGAGAGTTGAGTGCCTGCATTTTTCGGTAACTTATTAATGCGCTATAAAGTGAATACACAATGATTCAACAGGAAATGGAAATTATCAACAAGCTAGGCTTGCATGCTCGTGCTTCCGCAAAGTTGACCCAGTTGGGCGGCAAATTTAAGAGTGAAGTTTGGTTAACCCGAAACAATCGCCGCGTGAATGGCAAATCGATCATGGGCGTCATGATGCTGGCGGCAGGCAAAGGCAGTAAGATTCTTCTTGAGACCAATGGTGAAGATGAGCAAGCCTGTTTTGACGCGATTGCCGCACTGATCAATGATCGCTTTGGTGAAGGTGAGTAAGGCGGGTTTACAGTAGGACTTACGCAAAACCGCCCCAGCGTCGTTGTTGCCGCCTCGCCGTGCTCAAGCACTGTCTTCGTCGGCACGCCTAGCTGGGACAATTTTGCGTAAGCCCTATAAAGAAGATTTAGTGTCTGCGAAAATACAAATGAGCAGAGAATAAGTGTAAAAATAAGTACAAAACAATGAGCGGTACACGACGGAGATTACGTGGCATCTTTTACCTTACAAGGCATTCCTGTTTCGCGCGGCATTACCATCGGCCGGGCACATCTGTTGCGTCCGGCGGCAATGGATGTGAAGCATTATCTGGTTGCACAAGAGCAAGTTGAAGCGGAAGTAATCCGGCTGCAAGCAGCGATCGCACAAGTGCAGCTCGAATTGCAAACAATTTGGTCGGATTTGCCAACCGACGCGCCCACTGAGTTAGGTGCGTTTCTTGATGTGCATGCCTTGATACTTTCTGATCCTATGGTGTCCGAGGCACCATTAGATATTATTCGTACACGTCATTACAATGCGGAATGGGCATTGGTCACACAAATCGATGTTTTGTCGGCGCAATTTGACGAAATCGAAGATGAATATTTGCGTGAGCGTAAGGCTGATATTCAGCAAGTTGCCGAACGTGTTCTAAAAGTTTTAACTGGCACCTCACATCAATTGCCGCGAGCCGCCGGCGTTGATGAACGCAATGCAAACATGATAGTGGTCGCCAAAGATATCTCGCCTGCCGACATGATGCAATTTCGAGATGCGGCCTTTACTGGATTTGTGACGGATGAAGGTGGGCCAAATTCGCACACCGCGATCGTGTCACGCAGCCTCGGCATTCCCGCTGTAGTAGGTTTGGGCAATGCCTCGGATTTGATCGTGCAAGACGATTGGCTCATTATCGATAGTGACGCCGGTGTCGTTATTGTGGCGCCTTCACCACTGGTGATTACGCAATATCGTGATCAACAAGCCGTCTTGCTCAAGGCGAGAAAAAAACTTACTAAGTTAAAAAAGACACCGGCGGTCAGCCTAGACGGGATAGAAGTAAATCTCTTAGCCAATATTGAATTGCCGGAAGATGCGCACGCCGCCCTAGAAGCTGGTGCAAACGGCGTAGGCTTGTTCCGTTCAGAATTTTTGTTTATGGGGCGCGCCAATGCAGCGACTCCTTTACCCACAGAAGAAGAACAGTTCCTCGCTTACCAACAAGCGGTGCAAGCAATGAAGGGGAGACCCGTTACGATTCGCACCCTAGATATTGGTGCGGATAAGCCGCTTGATCACCACGAGCATAATATTTTGAATCCGGCGCTTGGCTTGCGTGCGATTCGATATTGCTTGAAAGAGCCGCAGATTTTTTTAACCCAATTGCGTGCCATTTTGCGCGCCTCCGCGTTTGGCACTGTGCACATCTTGATACCGATGATCGCACACGCGTTTGAAATTGATCAATCGCTCATGATGATCCAGCAAGCCAAAGATGCTTTAAAACTCGAGGGTGTGGCATTTGACGACGAGGTGCTGGTCGGCGCTATGATAGAAATTCCAGCAGCGGCGCTGAGTTTGCCGATGTTTGTGAAGAAGCTCGATTTTTTGTCGATTGGTACCAATGACTTAATTCAATACACTTTAGCGATAGATCGTGCCGATCATGAAGTGGCTCATCTTTATAACGACACGCATCCCGCGATTTTGCACTTGCTTGATATGACCGTGACCGCCGCCAACAAAGCGAATATACCGGTGGCCATCTGCGGCGGTATGGCAGGTGACATTAAGCTCACGCGGCTGTTGATCGCGATGGGCTTCCGTGAATTGTCGATGCCCGCCGCATTATTGCCTGAGATTAAACAAGAAATCTTAAATGCAAATATTACCGAACTGGAAGCGGGTGCCAAGAAGATTTTGCGTACCTATGATCCTCGCATAGTGCAAGAACTGTTGTACAGCATGCGTCATCAGCAATTTGCCTGACTTGTATTTCGTTAGCTCAACGCTAAGCTAATGGAAATAGTTGCGTTCATAAAAATTGTGATCGAGAATTTAAGTAGTTTGTAAATTGCCATTGGGAAATGTTTGTTTTGGGGGATATTTCTGAAAGGCTGCAGAATTTGGTGAGATTAAGGTGGTTTTTTACCACGTCAAGTCTTGCCAATGAGCAAAAATGGAGTATATTCTGAACAAGCAGTTAGACTCGTGAAATAGTCTGCGGGTGCCTCATTTTTTTTGCACACAACTGTTTTTCGCATTGCTGTAAGTAACTTTGCTACAAGACTCAAGCGGTTAGCGTTTTAAAAGAGCGCCTTACTCCCTTGAGACATTTAAATCATTCTTTGGCTGGATAAACATGAACCTAACTACAATGAAAGTGGGTAAGCGCCTCGGGCTCGGCTTCGCCGGCAGCGGGGTTGCCGTTCGCCAGGCGCTGCTCGCAGAGGGT
>CAYXJI010000002.1:9398-27676 GCA_964465175.1 uncultured Burkholderiaceae bacterium
CTTCTTGCGCGTCGTCGGCTCGGCTTCGCACTCGTCTTAGTCTTACTTATTGCGGTTACGACCTTGGGTATTTCTAGAATGGCCTTGATTCAAGACCGACTTGAAGACATCGTCAATGTGAGCAATGTGAAGAGTCGTATGATCATCGATATGCGAGCGATAGTCTACGATCGCGAAGTGTCATTACGCAATCTGACTTTGTTGACTGACATTGACGATATGTCAAAAGATTTGAAGCAAATTGAAGAACAATCGAAATCTTATAGTGAAAAAGAAACGAAACTTGCCGATTTGCTCAAGGGTGAACATGCAACTTCCGAAGAAATGGCACTGTTTACGAAGCTAAAAGACAAAGAAAAAGCCGCAGCGACCTTGCCAAATGCGGCGCGCGATCTGGGCCTGGCCAAAGATGCTGAGACGGCGACGATTGCCCTGATCAGAAAAATTCGTCCTGTCCAACAAGAATGGTTTAAGGCTTTAGATGAACTGGTGAGTTTAGAAGATAAGCAAAATGCTTTGGTCGCTGAGGAAGCAAGAAAAGCCTTTAACAGTGCAAGAGCTTACTTACTAGGGCTCGGAGGCCTCGCGTTAATTTTAGGTGTTATCGCCGCCGTCATTATTACGCGTAGTTTGTTGAAACAATTAGGTGGTGAACCCGATTATGCAGCCGATATCGCTAGTCAGATCGCCGCTGGTGATTTGGCAGGCATTATCGATGTTAAGAGTGGCGATGCCGAGAGCTTAGTCGCTGAGATGAAAACCATGCGCGATAGCTTGGTCAATATCGTCGGTCAAGTCAGGGTGGGCACGGACACCATTGCTACTGCATCACGTGAGATCGCGACAGGAAACTTAGACCTGTCCAACCGCACCGAGCAACAAGCGAGTTCACTAGAAAAGACGACTGCGTCTATGAAAGAATTGACGACCACGGTGAAGCAGAATGCCGATAATGCACGCGAAGCGAATAAGCTGGCAGCGTCAGCTTCCGATGTCGCCCGTCAAGGCGGCGAGGTCGTCGCGGAAGTGGTCAATACCATGAGCTCGATCAATGAATCTGCGAAAAAGATTGTGGATATCATTAGCGTGATTGATGGCATCGCGTTCCAAACCAATATCTTAGCTTTGAACGCTGCGGTAGAAGCGGCACGCGCTGGTGAGCAAGGCCGTGGATTTGCGGTCGTCGCTTCTGAAGTGCGTAGCTTAGCCCAGCGCAGCGCCGCCGCCGCCAAAGAGATTAAAACCTTAATTGGTGACTCTGTTGAAAAAGTTGAAATCGGCTCTAAGTTGGTAGGACAAGCTGGTGCGACCATTGATGAAGTAGTTTCTAGTGTGCGTCACGTGACCGATATCATTGCTGAGATTAGTGCCGCTAGCCAAGAGCAAAGTTTTGGTATTGAAGCAGTCAATTTGGCTATCATTGAAATGGATGGCATGACCCAACAAAATGCTGCGCTAGTAGAAGAAGCTGCTGCGGCGGCACAGAGTTTGCAAGATCAGGCCGGTGAATTAGCGAAAGTCGTCAGTATCTTTAAACTAAGCGCAAACGAAACAGCATTTGCCAATCGCTCTGCGCCTGTCTCTCGCCGGGTCGAGCCGGTTGCAGTACCAAAGTCAAAACCAAAAACAAGTTTGAAATCATTGCCTGCTGCTAAACCTGCACCCAAAAAAGCGGCTACGGCCACTAAGGCTAGTGATGATGATTGGGAAGAGTTCTGATCGAAGGTATCTTGGTAACGTCTTTATTGAGTCAACCCGGAGGTAAGCATGATGCGATCTATGTCTATTTTTTGTGCTTTATTTGCCAGTATCGTATTGAGCGGTTTGGTCAACGCTGCTGTGGTTAGCCCCGTTCTGGATAATAAGTCGTGTGAATTGCCAAAATATCCGAAGGCTTCTTTGATCAATGAAGAAACTGGAACTGTTACAATGGCACTATTGGTATCGGTTGAGGGTAAAGTGCTTGAGTCTAAAGTCGATACCTCAAGTGGTTCAAAGAGCCTAGATAAGGCAGCCCTGGCGGCCTTTAGCCTGTGCAAATTTAAGCCTGGGTCTAAAGACGGCAAGTCTGAGCAAATGTGGGTTAAGCTAGACTTTGTTTGGAAATTTTGAGTTTGCTGGATACGGGTTTTTACTAATTAATTAAAAGAGTTTGCTTATGAACGTTAAATTATCCGCGATCACATCCTGTTTGTTATTGGCAGTCTCGAGTTTGAGTTTTGCGGCTGACGTTGCGCCGGTTATGGATGCTAAGTCATGTGATCAACCGAAATATCCAAAAGCGGCCTTGATGAATGAAGAAACCGGAACCGTGACGATGGGCTTTTTAGTTGCTGCCGATGGTAAGGTGGTTGAGTCTAAAGTTGAGAAATCGAGTGGTTCAAAAAGTCTCGACAAAGCAGCTTTGTCGGCATTAAGCTTGTGTAAGTTTAAGCCAGGTACGAAAGATGGCAAGGCAGATCAACTATGGGCAAGAGTTGATTTCGTTTGGAAATTGGAATAATGTCTCGACGTCGTTATTGATCAAGTTTGCAAACCCGCCGGAGTATTTTGGCGGGTTTTGTTTTTTGCAATGATCTAATTGCTAGGCTTAGAGCATTTTTTAACACAGAATTCCATTAGGCTTTGCGATGAAGGCGGATGCACTTTTCGAGAGTGTTTTGTTGCGAATGAGGCGCTAATAGCGCGCTATTAGCGAACCGTTAGCAACGAAGCGTAGCAAAAATAGCACCGCTGGTGCGCCAAATGGAAATCTGGGTTTAAGGAGCGTGGTATGTATTTGACCTATATGAATGAGAGTTGGCATGAGGGCAATGCACCGGTTTTCGGCGCAATGGACCATGCTGTTTGGTTGGGTTCTTCAGTTTTTGATGGCGCTCGAGCGATACGAGGGCATTTGCCTGATTTGCGTTTACATTTGGCACGCGCAATTCGGTCGGCAGAGTTGTTAGGTCTAAACTCTCCTTACAGTCTGGATCAAATGGAACGACTGTGTCGCGATGGCGTTGCCAAGTTTCCAGCCGATGCTGAACTTTATATACGCCCCCTAATTTTTGGCACAGAAGGTCTGCTGATACCAAGTCGTTCCGGGTTTGCCCTCACCTTGTTTGATGCGCCACTTCCGCCTTTCGCGGGTTTCTCTGCTTGCCTCGCGACACAATTGCGCCCGAATTCGCTCATGGCGCCGACAGACGCCAAGGCTTCATGTCTATATCCAAATACGACCCGTGCCCTGCGTGATGCAAAAGCGCGCGGCTATGACAATGCTGTGGTGTGTGATCCCAATGGTGACGTCGCCGAATTTGCTACTGCCAATCTGTTTTTTGTCGATGCGCAAGGACAGCTGGTGACGCCAGTTGCCAATGGCTGTTTCTTGTCAGGTATCACCCGCGCACGTGTAATTGGCTTATTGGCTAGCAAGGGTGTTCAAGTGGAAGAGCGTCGAGTTAAGCCAACAGAGTTATTGGAGGCGCGAGAAATTTTTAATACAGGCAATTTCGCTAAGGTGTCGCCATGTACACGTTATGAGAATCGTGAATTGGCCATTGGGCCAATCGCGAGCTTGGCACGTGAATTGTATTTAGAGTTTATGGCATCCGAATAAGGAGACATTGTTGCTCGTTCTCATACTGGGTGAGCACAGCTTTTTATTTATTCATTCATTCAAATGAAAAGCGCACCATTATTGCTGATGGTGCGCTTTCCTTATTGATGCAATCTAAAGCTTACAAGCTTATCAGTTTGAAGTGGGCAAATAAAACTGCCCACCTCGATTCCCTTAGTCGTTGGCGTAGATATCAACGTCTTTAGTTTCTTTCACAAACAACATACCAATGACGAAAGTCGCTCCTGCAACGATGATGGGATACCACAAGCCGTTATACATATTGCCGGTTTGTGCAACGATCGCGACGCCCGTGGCCGGCAGTAATCCACCAAACCAACCATTACCGATATGGTAAGGCAAGGACATTGAGGTATAGCGGATTCTGGTTGGGAACATTTCAACGAGCATCGCAGCGATAGGGCCATACACCATCGTTACGTAGATCACCAGAATAGACAAGATCAAAACAATCATTGGCTTGTTCACACCTGCTGGGTCTGCTTTTGCTGGATAGCCTGCCGCGCGTAGCGAATCCACCACTGATTTTTTGAAGGCAGCATCTTTTGTTTTGGCTTCCGCTGCTTCCATATTCGTAGATGAATACGATTCAATTACATTAGCGCCGATGGCGATTTTCGCTGGACCACTTCCTTCTACGGTTTCATAGCTGGCCGAGTTTGCCGCCAAGACTTGTTTTGCAATGTCGCAAGAGCTAGTAAACTTTTTAGTCCCAGTCGGATTGAACTGGAAGGAGCATTCGCTAGGATCGGCCGTCACTACAATTTTATTGGCGGCTTGTGCGGCTGCCAAGGCTGGATTCGCTGCTTCCGTTAAAGCTTTGAAAAGTGGAAAGTAGGTTAAAGCCGCGATCAAACAACCTGCCATAATGATGGGTTTGCGGCCAATCTTGTCAGATAGTGCGCCGAAGACCACAAAAAATGGTGTGCCTATGATCAATGAGGCTGCGATCATCAAGTTAGCCGTCGCATTGTCTACTTTTAGCGTATTGGTAAGGAAGAACAAGGCGTAAAACTGGCCTGTGTACCAAACCACCGCTTGACCAGCCGTCAAACCAACTAAGGCCAAGATAACAATTTTCAAATTACCCCATTTACCAAATGACTCGGTCAGTGGTGCTTTGGATACTTTGCCTTCGGCTTTCATTTTGGCAAAGGCGGGAGATTCGTTCATGGACATACGAATCCACACCGAGATAATCAGCAAGAGTGCTGATACCCAAAATGGAATACGCCAGCCCCAGTCAGCAAATTGCTCCTCGCCCACGGCAGTTCTTGCACCTAAGATTACCAATAAAGAAAGGAACAAACCTAGTGTCGCTGTAGTTTGTATCCATGAAGTGAAAAAACCGCGTTTGTTGGCGGGTGAATGCTCTGCAACATAAGTCGCCGCACCACCGTATTCGCCGCCCAATGCCAAGCCTTGCAACATGCGCAAAGCAATGAGCAACACTGGCGCAGCGATACCTATCATCTCATAGCCGGGTAAGCAGCCGACGATGAAAGTTGATCCACCCATAATGACGATCGTGACCAAAAACGTATATTTGCGGCCTATCATGTCGCCCAAACGACCAAATACCAAGGCGCCAAATGGACGCACAATAAAACCCGCCGCAAACGCGAGTAGGGAGAAAATCATTTGTGAATTAGGATCGAGTGCGGTAAAAAATTTCTTACCGATCACGGCAGCGAGTGTGCCGTAGAGATAAAAGTCATACCATTCAAATACAGTGCCTAACGAAGATGCAAAAATGACTTTCCGTTCTTCTTTCGTCATGCTTTCCGATGCAACATTTGCGTTACTCATACAGTGTCCCCTCCTTGAGGTTGTCGTTATATTACTAGATTTTCCAGCTTAAAACCTTCATATATTTATCTTGTCGCCTAATAAAGTATCAATTTTCTTCAAAAATAACAACAAAAATATCTGTAAATACCTTTATTAGGTATATATAGTTCATATGCCTTTTTGAAGAAGCGAATTTTTGTTGCATTTAGGCATAATTTAGTTTTTCTGCTTGTGGCTCAGATTTCCAATGAATACATTGACAGTACGATAAGCGGGCTGTAAGTATATTTGTGGTCATCATCGCCCATCCTAACGGGAATTCTGGGGTCAGCGCTATAGGTAAATATTCCCATGCCGCGTGCTCGAAATTTGCTCAGCAGGCTTAAACCTTGCGATATATCAATTTTTTTTGTGGCGGTAAACCAGGAATGAGCCAAAAATGCGTCAAGAAAATACAACTTTAGTTGCGCACTTGCAGTGTGATTTGTTGGTCATCGGCGGCGGTATCAATGGCGTCGGGATCGCTAGGGATGCCGCTGGGCGAGGCCTGAAAGTCATTTTGTGTGAAAAAGATGACTTAGCCGCCCATACTTCTTCCGCCTCTTCAAAATTGATACACGGTGGCTTACGCTATCTGGAATACTATGAATTCTCCTTGGTGCGAAAAGCATTGCAGGAGCGTGAAGATTTGATGCGTATCGCCCCGCACATTATTCGCCCGCTACGTTTTGTAATGCCCTACGTGACGGGCTTACGGCCGCGCTGGTTGTTACGTTGTGGTTTGTTTTTGTACGATCATTTAGCGCAACGAGATTTATTGCCGGGCACACTATCATGTCGCTTGCATGAATGTGAAGTGGGCGAGAGCTTACGAACAGCACTGCGCTATGGATTTATGTATTCAGACGCATGGGTTGATGACGCTAGGCTTGTGGTCTTGAATGCGATGGATGCGCAACAACGCGGCGCACAAATTTTGACGCGCACGCGTTGCGCAGAGTTGGTCGCGCACGATGGCCGCTGGCGTGCGCAACTTCGTCAGCAAGCCACCGGTCTTGGTAGGTCAAGTGGAAACTTAGGCGCACAAGCTGAGGCCGAACACCAGACAACACGCATCGAAGTTGATGCAGCTTGCGTGATCAATGCGAGCGGTGCTTGGGTGGCCGAATGGCACGCTAAACTTACGGCGGGAGCAAACGCGCAAAAAATCCGCTTGGTAAAAGGCAGCCATATTGTCGTCAAAAGCTTGTTCGCACATCCGAACGCCTACATTTTTCAGCATCCCGATGGCCGCATTGTATTTGCTATACCGTATGAGAAGAACTACACCTTAATTGGTACTACGGACCTGGAATTCACTGGTACACCGGATCAGTTTAAGGCGCAGATCAGTACCGAAGAAATCGCTTACTTGTGTCACTTGAGTAATCAATACTTTATGCAGCAAATCACACCGCAAGACGTGTTGTGGTCCTACGCTGGTGTGCGGCCCTTGGTGGATGATGGTAAGACCGATAGTAAATCAGTGACGCGCGATTATCGGCTCGAGCTCGATTTGAGTCAGGCGCCCATTCTGCATGTCTTTGGCGGCAAAATCACGACCTACCGCCGCTTGGCTGAAGATGCTATGTCTTTAATTGCCAAGCCACTTTCTTTGACGGGAAAAGCGTGGACGAAAACCGCATTATTGCCAGGTGGTGCGTTATTTTCTGAGCATGTCAGTAATGACAATGTCTTGCGCCGCGATGCGTTTATCGAAACTTGCTGCGCGCAGTATGCTTGGATAGCGCCAACTTTAGTACGGCGCCTAGCCGCTACTTACGGCAGTCAACTTCATAAGATATTAGAGGGCTGCAAAGTCTTGGCTGATTTAGGTGAGCAAGTCTTACCTGAGCTCTATGCCTGCGAAATTCGGTATGTAATGGCCTCGGAGTTCGCCCGCACAGCGCAGGATATTCTTTGGCGTCGCACGAAATTGGGGCTGCATATGCCAAACGATGCGGAGCAGATTCTCGATGCTTGGCTAGCGCGACACACCTAGACCTTCCAAACCTCCCAGACCACACATGGGTGCTTGTGCCACACGACTCTGCTTGTCGCCGCTATTTGCCATCTATGCCTAAAAATTCGCACTATGTCGCTCTGCGATAGGCATTCGTTCCGACTCACTTTACAGTGACACCCATGCACTAATGCACAAATCCTGATCAGTCAGAGGGGGGAACATGTCATGAACAAGACGGAATATATGAACACTTTGCAACAAGAGTTGCAAGGATTGCCAGCATCGGTGGTGGCGATGACGCTCGCCAGTTATCAGCAAAAATTTATCGATGGCGCCGCACAGGGATGGAGTGAGGCCGACATCATCCAGAAGCTCGCCAGCCCACGCCTAGTGGCGGCGCAGCAAAGAGCGAATACTCGTTTCCAACATTTGAAAAGTAATTTTGGCCCCGGCAATATTGTCGGATTTTTTATTGCCCTGATGGGGGTGATGATCTTTAATTTCTTTATGTTGATTCCTGCGACACTCTTTGGGGTGTTCATGTTTTTTGCTTACGTTGGGTCTATGGTCATGTACGTGAGTGCCGCTGTCATGATTGCGGCCAGTTTGTCGGGTGTTACTGACATGGCGTTTAAATTTCCAGGGCATCATTCGCTCACGAATCACTACGAAGCGCGTCATTCTCGCCATGCATCGGTGGGCAATGTCACTGTCGATATCAGTGAGGACGGTGTGACATTGAATAAAGATCGCGTAGAAAAATTGATTGAATCGCCGGACGCTGGCGCTGAGCTTGCGTGGCATGCCGACAATCGACCAGGGACGGTACACATCAAAAATCGCACTGGAATACAGCACCTTTTTTACGGGATAGTGATGTTATTCGCCGCGACGGGTTTGCTGTTACTTTGCCTTTGGCTGACACGCTTGAGTGTGATCGGTTTTGGAAAATACTTGATGTGGACGGTGTCCTTATTGCGTGCGCCAGCACGTGCTGAAACTACTGCGAATGCTTGAACGCTCAATAGGAGATATGTCATGAAATCATTATTAAAATTGGGTGTAGTCCTGTTGGTATTTGGTGTTGTTTTATCGATTTTCGGCGTGGCCGTGATGCGCGGCCATGCGGTAAAGCCCGCGCCGGTCGTGTCGGTGGTGCAATCCGAAACCAGTGGCACTGCTGTCAGCACCACAGCGAGTGCTTCAGCAATTGCGCCAGTAAGCACGCCAGTAAGCACGCCAACAAGCACGCCAACAAGCACGCCAACCAAGCCTTAAGCCTCACCGTATGAATACTTGGGTGCAGCGTTGCAGAGGAGCGCAGAGAAAGATGGCGTATCGTTTCTCTCGGTGCTCTTTTTTGCGCTTCCGCGTTGAAGGATTTAGATAGTCTAATTTTTGAAAAACATAGACAGGCTTGCCGCGATTTTGCGTAAATAAGGCTACGATTGAGTTGACTGTCAACTAAAAAAACGAAAACTGCGGTCAAAACCATACAGTTCATTGCTGTGATGCACGTCTTTATTTGCACTGCCTGTCTTTCTAAGATAATCTCTGAGCGTTTGCTATTCTTCATATATTTGAACATAAGAAATGAATGTATTTTCGAATAGCCGTTTTCGTTCACTTGATTGATCTGGATTTATGACTACTGTTCAAAGTAAAAGCTTACTAGCATTCTTGTTTGCGACTTGTTTCATGACTAGTGCAATTGCACAACAAAACTCCATGCAGTTTGTGAGTGCAGCCAATGCCAAAGTGGCGAAAGCATCCGCCTTAAAATCAAAGTGGGACGGACCAACTTCCGGCCCGCAACTGCAAAAAGACAAAAAAATTATCTTTGTCGCGCATAATTTAAGTGACGCGGGTACTTTTGGTGTATTCACGGGGATGAGGGAAGCGGTCGCAGGAACCGGTTGGCAGGTGCTGCCTATCGACTGCCGTGGACAATGTAATCTTGGTGCAGGTATCGTCAGACAAGCATTGGACATGAAGCCACAGGGCATCGTGTTGGCTGGCGTCGATGCGGCAAGTCAGGCCAAGGGTATGGCAGCTGCCGAAGAAGCCAAAGTCCCCGTCGTTGGCTGGCATGCCAATGTTAAAACTGGTGCGGTTGCTGGTCTATTCACCAATATCACTACCGACCCTAAAGAAGCGGCACAAATCGCTGCGCTATTCGGTGCGACTGAATCTAGTAATAAAGCGGGTATCGTTGTATTTACCGATAACTCGACGCCTTACATGGCAAGCAAATCAGCCACGATTGTGGAAGTGCTGCGTCAATGTGAGGCATGCCGTATTTTGAGTGTCGAAGATTTGCCAGTGGCGGAGTCGCGCAAAAAATTTCCAGAGCTGATCGAAACTTTAGTGAAGCGCAATGGAACAAAGTGGACCCATGTCGTTGCTGTGAACGATGTCTATTTTGATATGATGGATAAGCCAGAGATTGAGAAATTGGTGGCGGCGAACAAACTGCGCGGGATCTCTGCAGGGGATGGCTCTCCCAATGCGTTTAAGCGTATACGCAAGAATGATTTGCAAGTAAGCACGGTGCCTGAGCCCTTAGCCCTACATGGCTGGCAACTGGTGGATGAGTTGAACCGTGCTTTTTCTAAAGTTGCGCCAAGTGGTTATAATGCGCCTTTGCATTTAGTCACAGTGCAAAATATTACCTACGATGGTGGGCAAAAGGATACCTTTGATCCTTCTAGTGATTTCCGCTCAAAATATTTGTCGTACTGGGCAAAATAATATTTGAGATGATCTGCAAGCAAAGGGCGAGAATATCGCCCTTTTTTATTTTTTAGCGAACTTTAATCTGAGTTTGAATACCTTATGAATAAATCGGAAGCGATACAAATTGCGAATGCGTCTTTGCAAGCCAATGTCTTAAATGAAAGCAATACGCAATTTTCGCAATTGGTGCGTTATGTCAATGACGAAGGGTGGTGGTTGAATATTCCCTTGGCGAATTTTCGGAAGGAAAGTCATTTTTTAATTTGCAATGAAAAGGCAAAAGTGATACGCCACTTGATGATCAAACCGAATAATATTCTCAGTCCAGCCACAAAATTTCGCGTCAAAGATGGCGTCGCAGACGTCTTTATCTCTGCGGCAAATCCTAAGAAAATGGTCGATATTTTACAGGGCGGTAGTAAATATAGTTTCAATAAACATTTGGTTGATGAGCATCGGTTTTAATCCAGATTTTCATTAGGATTTGAAATGATGGCGGATGCACTTTTCGAGGCAGTTCTTGTGCGAATGAGGCGCCAATAGCGAGCTATTGGCAACGAAGACCGCGAAAAATAGCCGAAAATGCACCGTCAGCGCTCAAATAGCACCGCAGCTACGCCCAATGGGCATTTGGGTTTAGGTCGTTCAAAGCGAATAACCGCGCAAGCCTTGCAGTCCACCAGTATGGATCGCCACTACTCTTTCACCTTGTCGAAATTTCCCTCTGCGACATAATTCAGACAAGGCGTAAAGCATCTTGCCGGTGTATACCGGCTCTATTTGGATTTGGGTGGTTTGAAAAAATAGCGCGCAAAATTGCATCAATTCGGGCGTGGTTTTGGCGAACCCTCCATGCGTATAATCGAGTAGGATTTCAAAATTTTGGTAAGCAGGGTAGCCAGCATCGCGTAGTAATTGCAGCACTTGTTGTCGCAAATAGCCTGCATCGCTCACTGCGGCGATGCCTATCACCCTCCCTTTTCCACCTAGACCCGCGAGTATTCCTGCTAGCGTTGCACCGGTTCCGCAAGCGACTATGATGGTATCGGGTACTTCAATTGCGCTATTGATGCAACTTGGGTATGCCTTCAGTTCTTCGCCTAGGTCATCGGCTAATTCTGCGACCAACTCTGCTACTAATTCCGCGACACCCGCAAGCGCGGCGCTATTGCTCCCACCCTCAGGTAACCAAACGTAATCTTCTGTGCTTGGGCTCACCCATTGCCGCCACGCTGCGGCTAGATCACGTAAATCGCGGTAGTCATCGCGTGACACGAAGCGTAGTTGCATGCCTTGTGCTGCGCAATCTGATAAAGTTGGATTGAGCGCATGTTGTGCGGCGTGTAGGCCGCGTACTAAGCCTATGGATTTAAAATCGAGTAACTTAGCGGCATGCGCCAAGGCATGCAGGTGATTGGACCAAGCGCCGCCCATAGAAACTAAGGTAGGACGCGCGTCGCCTATCTGTAATAAATTATATTTGAGCTTGCGCATTTTATTGCCTGACACCGTGGGATGTAGCAAATCATCGCGCTTTATCCATAATTGAATGTCAGGAAAAAGCGCGCTGGAGATACGCTCTAGCGGTGAGGAATGCGACAAAAGTGCCATAGAAACTTGCTCAAGTCCAACAAGGTGGTAAAGTAGCTATTGTAAGCTGACAGCGCTTGGGGGTGGTGATGTGCTGGCGACGAGTTGATCAACGCTAGATGATATTCAATTGCGTCAAATCGGTTTCACTCATCAAGTTGGTTTAGACGACTTATTTTGCAGGCTTTCAAGATGCCACGAAACACCAAACAAACCATACCTTTTGTCCAACAGCAATTGTTGGAAGCGATCGCACAAATCAAGGGCGGCACCGCGAAAGATGAAGTCTTGCCTAAGCTTGAGACAATCATGGCGCATCTGCAAACCTTGGCAACCCATGATCATTTGACGGGCGCCTTAAACCGCAATACTTTGCTAGAGCGACTCGATGGCGAGTTGCAGCGCTCAAAACGTACTGGGCATACCTTCACGGTGGCATTGATAGGCGTGGATCGCCTACCTGAAATTATGGAAATCCATGGACAGGATGTGACTAAGCAAATTTTGCAAGTGCTCACCAAAGAGTCTATCCAGGTCTTGCGAACTTTGGATTCTTTTGGTCGTATCGGTGCCACCGAGTTTGCGATTGTCATGCCTACCACGTGGTTGGATCAAAGTAGGGTGGCAATTCGACGCATCAAAGAAAGCTTACAAGCTTTTCCTTGGCATGAGATCTCAGACGATTTGCAAGTGACATTTTGTACTGGTTTGACGCCCAATGCGCCGGGTGACTTGGCGGATAAAGTTCTCTTGCGTGCGCAGGATGCGCTACAAAAAGCACGTCACAATGGGCCTGATTCTTTAGTTCAAGTGGATGCAGAGATTCCTGATTACGATCCAAATCAAGCGTAATCTTTAGGAACTTTTTACTTCTAGCTTAGTCAAAATAAGTCTTGATTTACCCTATAAATTCTTAGAAAGGGGCGGTTCATGCGCGCTCGTATACCCAGTTTACTTTTTGCTTCGCTGATGCTGACAGCCCTTGGCGGATGGACTTCCTTGAATGCAGTGGCCGCCAGCAGCAACGTGAGCGCAGCAGCGAATGTCTTAGATGAAAAAGACTTAATCCTCCAGCGTGCCGAATATATTCGTAAGAACTACACAAAATTTGAATATCGCATTCCGGCACGGGACGGCACTTTATTATTCACGTCGATTTACGTGCCCAATGCTAGTGCAAACAAGCGCTACCCCATTTTATTAGTGCGTACACCATACACCGTCGCGCCTTATGGCACGGACAAATATAAAACGCGCCTAGGACCAACTGCAGAATATGAAAAAGAAGGATTTATCTTTGCATTTCAGGATGTGCGGGGTAAGAATATGTCCGAAGGTGAATTCATTAATATGCGTCCACATTTAGCGAAAAAAATGTTGAAGACGGATATCGATGAAAGCAGTGATACCTACGACAGCATCGATTGGATGGTCAAAAATTTGCCCCATAATAATGGCAAGGTCGGCCAATGGGGGATTTCTTATCCCGGATTTTATACTTCCGCTGGCGCCATTGATTCTCATCCCGCTTTAAAAGCCGCTTCCCCACAAGCACCGATTGCAGATTGGTTTCGTGGTGATGACATGCATAGAAACGGTGCTTTTAATGTGCATGTGGCGTTCAGTTTTTTTAGTGGATTCGGCAAGCCAAGGTCGGTACCTACTGATGTGAATACAGATGCCCCATTCAATTGGGGAACGCCCGATGCGTATCAATTTTTTCTAGAATTAGGTCCCTTGTCGAATGCCAATGCCAAGCACTTCAAGGGTGCCATTCCGTTTTGGAACGAGCTCACGCAGCATCCCAATTACGATAGTTATTGGCAAGCAAAAAATCTGCTGCCGCATTTGAAAAATATTAAAGCGGCAGTGATGACCGTTGGGGGTTGGTATGACACGGAAGATCTCTATGGACCTTTGCAAACCTACAAAGCGATAGAAAAAAATAATCCTGGCATCAGTAATACCTTGGTCATTGGCCCTTGGGTGCATGGTGGCTGGACCAGTACAACGGGAGAGAAAATCGGTGACACGCATTTTGGCTTTAAAACCGCTTACAGCTATCAACCGATCGAGTTTGCTTTCTTTAAGCACCACCTAAAAGGCGGCGATAAACCCGCATTACCAGAAGCATGGGTCTTTGAAACGGGCGCCAATCGTTGGCGTGGTTTTGATTCGTGGCCACCGGCGAATACACAAAGTAAATCCTTGTACTTTAATGCTGACGGCAAACTCAGTTTTGAGATGCCCAAAGCGGGCGAGGGTGCTTTTGATGAATATGTGAGCGATCCAGCCAAGCCCGTACCTTATACCACGGAGATTACCAATCGCTGGAGTAATCAATATGTGGCGGCGGATCAACGTTTTGCGAGTAGCCGCCCCGATGTGTTGACTTACCAAACCGAGGTGTTGGAGCGTGACATCACCTTCGCAGGCCCCTTAGAAGCGTCCTTGTTTGTCAGTACCACGGGCAGTGATGCTGACTTCGTGGTGAAGCTGATTGATGTTAATCCAAACAAAATAGATGCGGCACCAGGAGAGCCAAATCGCGGGGCGCAGCAGACTTTGGTGCGCGGCGAGCCTTTCCGTGCCCGTTTCCGTGAGAGTTTTGAGCACCCCAAGGCTTTCGTGCCGAATGAAACGACTAAGGTTAAATTTGCGATTAATGACGTGATGCATACCTTCCAGCGTGGGCATCGCATCATGATACAAGTGCAATCCTCATGGTTCCCATTCATCGATCGCAATCCTCAAAAATTTATTGAGAATATTTTTGAAGCGAAAGACAGTGATTTCATTAAAGCGCAACATCGCCTTTATCGGGGAGGCAATACAATGAGCTCATTGCAAGTACAAGTTTTGCCAGCAGCGGATGAAAAGCGCTAGTTTTTACATTCGTATTTGCATCTTCACTATTTGTTTTAATGTAAAAAAAACCCGCAAAGAGCGGGTTTTTTTCTCTTAGCGCCCGCGAATCAGCGGAAACTCGTTATGATATGAAAATACTAGCCTGATAGGCCCTCGCCGCTTCGGTAAGCTAATTTTTTGTATTCACCTCAGTTGTAAAGTGTGTATCCCGTGTTAAATAAGACGCATCAATTATGTGAATCCTTACGCATCCGAGTTGATGATTTACGTTTGGGCATGTTTGTCACCGAATTGGATCGACCATGGGTGCAAACGCCATTTTTGCTGCAGGGCTTTTTACTCACGGAAGACTTGGACTTGCGTACCTTGCGTGATTTGGTGCAGGAAATTGTGATTGATCCGCGCCGCAGTAGTTCACACGCCTTGCTGCATTTGCCTTTCGATATTTTGTATGAAGTGAAAGTCATTGAAAGCGCCAAAAAAGTCGTTGCACCCAAATCCTCCACCGAGCTGCGCATACTCTTAGACCAGCAGCAGAGTCAATTAGAACGTGCGGTCAGTTGGTTACATAAAAAATTCACGAAATCTGATTACGCTCATGCACAACGTGCGCGTCATCATCACGTTAAAAAAACACAGCATCCGCATAAGACTAAGCCGCTCTCGCATCCTGCCGTTGAGTTTGCCAAATTCGAGCAGATTGCAACGAAGGATGGGCAAGCGCATGCCATCGAGCCTTTAGGACAAACGTCGAATCACACCCACACTGAGGCGGTGCGTCAGTTCGCCGCAAAAATGCAGGGGATGGAGCCGCGTGATGCGAGTTTGGCCGAATTGAATTGGTGGAAAAGATGGCTTAGTTGGGGTGAGCATGGTCGACACTTGCACCGCTCTTTGTGGAATAAACCTAAGCCAGCTAAACCAAGACGGCGACCCGACTATGTGCCGGAAGAGCTGCATCTCGTGCACTATCGCGACCAAGTTGTAATGAGCGACGAGCTAGCGAGGGCGCGCGATGTCGTGGAGAAAACCGACGCGCTCATAAGAAAACTCCAGCATGATTTGCAAAACATGCAGTCGCTAGAGTTGAAAGAAGTGCTTCCTACCGTTCAATTGCTATCCGAAAGTGTGATTGCAAATCCTTCGGCGCTCATGTGGCTATTGCGTATGCGATCGGAAAATATGGGCGTGGTATCGCATGCGCTCAAGGTCTCCGTGTATATGTTGACCTTGGGACGGCATATTGGCTTCTCAAAACAACAATTGCTGGAGTTAGGTTTTATTGGATTGCTGCTTGATATTGGCAAGCTCGAAGTTCCACCTGCTTTGTTGCAAAAACCAGCCAAGTTATCCTTAGAGGAAGCTTCCATAGTACGGCGTCATGTAGATGCCAGCATACAGTTACTTGAGGCGCAGGAGCCATTGAGCCACAATGTAAAATCGGGCATTAATGAACATCATGAGCGTATGGATGGTAGCGGTTATCCACGTGGCTTAGTCGGTGCCGAGATTAGTATTTTTGGACGTATGGCTGCCATCGCCGATAGTTTTGCGGCCATGACCTCAGCGAGACCGTATGGGGCAACGCGTTCGTCTTTTGATGCGATGAAAGAATTATTCAGAATGTCCGAGGGGCAGTTGCATGCGCCTTTAGTTGAAGAATTTGTGCAAGCCATAGGCATTTTTCCTGTTGGGAGTTTGATACAGCTCACGACCGGAGAAGTCGCGATCGTGCTGGAGCACAATAAATTGCGGCGGCTTGATCCTAAAGTCTTATTGCTGACGAGGCCCGACCAAAGCTTGTTGGAGCGGCCTATCACCCTCGATTTATTGCAGCCGAATTTAGTCTCAGATGGCGAACGGGTGAGCATAATGCGGGGCTTGCCTGATGGCGCGTTTGGACTGATATGTCACGATTTCTATAAGGCTTAAAAAATGGCAGCTTCCACTACGAACGCGCTGGTTGCGGATTTAAGTGAATTTATGCGCTTGGTAGATAGCGAAATCCAAGCCGTAGACGAACAGCATGTGATAGCGCTGCTGATCGTCTCTTTGCAACGTTCTGACCGGATACAGGCGATCTTACAAACACAGTACGCACAAAGCGTGCAGCAGCATTTTTGTGAATTAATACTTCCCAGTTTGCGCGACAAAGATCGCTTTGTGTTTGCGACCGAAAATGAATGCTGGTTTTTATTACCCCAATTATCCTCAGAAGCTTTGGCCGTGTTGGCAGTGCACCGCTTGCTGGCGGCTTTGGGTTCACCATTAACGATAGAATCACAGACGGTTTTTTTTCATCCAACAATAGGCATAGCCTGCGCTCCTTTGCATGCAAAAAACGCTTTTGATTTAGTGCGTACCGCCGACCAAGCGCAGAAAAATGCGCAGCTAAATAATGTGCGTTTTGAAATGGCGATCGTGCAACGTGATCAACGTAGCCGTCCCGATGATTTGCCGCGAGCGATTAAGACCGTATTGGATGACAATGCGCTAGAAATGCGTTATCAACCCAAAGTCGATTTGCGCTCTAAAAGTATTCAATCGGTAGAAGCACTGGTGCGCTGGCCGGTCGATCATGCGCAAGTCCTTGCGACGAATTTATTGATCGACGTGGCCGAACAATATGGCTTAATCGAACAACTCACTTTGCAAGTATTTAATAAGGTCTTGCAAGAAGCGGCAGCGTGGGAAAGTAAGGGTTTGCATGTGGTAGTGTGGGTCAATTTATCGGCGCGTTTATTAGCATCGCAGCACATACCCAAGATGTTAGAGCGTTGTTTGAAGGTGTGGAATATGCCAGCAAGCGCCATTGGCCTAGAAATCACCGAGAGTGCATTTATCCATGACATCGAGCATACGACGGCTTTGCTATTTGAATTGAAACGCTTGGGTTTTCGCTTATCGATCGATGATTTTGGGACTGGCTATTCTTCCTTAGCCTATTTGCGGCGGTTTCCGATCGATGAGCTGAAAATTGATAAATTGTTTGTACAAGGCATGAGCAGTTCACCGCAAGATAAGCAAATCGTGCAAAGCATAATTGGATTAGCGCATAATTTTGGCTTGGCGGTCGTGGCCGAAGGTGTGGAGCAGGAAGCCACCTTGAATACGCTACGCTTGATGGGGTGTGATGAGATTCAAGGCTATTATTTTGCCTACCCTATGGCGGGCGACAAGCTACTTGATTGGTGCGAAGCATTTCACCGCACCAGTAATGAGCGCTTATAGCGCAATGATGGTAAGGATGCGGTGGCTTTGAGCGGGTGCGTTGCCTATTGAACGCCAGGTAAAAATAAGAAGTGCGAAGGGACGAAAACGTGAGTGAAAATTTTACAGCGGCGATAGAAAGAAATAGCGATCGCGAGAGCGAAAGTCAAACTGCCCCTACCTTGGCCAAGCGGAAAAAATTGCGCCTAGGTTTGATCGCGAATCGCGCGCATCAAGACGCGCCGGATTCTGCACTGGTGCAATTATTTACCCGCGCCCGTAAGGCCATTGAGGCGCTCGATATCGAATGGGTCGTGGTTGGTCGCACTTTGGATGCGATACACAGCCATGGCTTGCAACAGGTCTGCAAATCCCCTGTGCGCTTTCCCTATGGTCGTGAGGGTGGCCTCATGAAATTGGTGGCACATGTGGTGAATCGCGATCCCGCTAACT
>CAYXJI010000002.1:27686-37251 GCA_964465175.1 uncultured Burkholderiaceae bacterium
CGTGATTTATTTGATTGATCCGGTTGATCATTCTTCGATTTTCCCTGAAGCACTCGCCTTGAAACGTCAATGTGTGATCCACGGTAAACCTTATTTGTCGACCTTAGCGAGTGCTTGTGAATGGTTGGAGTTAGAAGCTCTGGCGGTCGGCGCACGACATGCTTTGCCGGCGGATTTTGGTGCCGATTTGACGCAAGAAAGTATTGCCTTGATCGCGCATGACGCTTTAAAACAAAACATGCTGCAAATCGCCGAAAAACATTTTGCTTTGTTAGATTGTTTTGCACATCGTTACGCCACCGGTACTACGGGCTCCTTGTTGAATCAGTTGGCGCAGAAAATAAAGGGGGAAGAGGCTGGTCGTCATTGGGTGCAGCCGTTTTTATCTGGGCCTATGGGCGGCGACGCACAAATCGCTGAATTGGTCTTGGAAAGAAAAATTCGCCGCATTTTGTTCCTAGAAGATCCGCATGTCGCCCGCCAGCATGAGGCAGATATTCAGTTACTAGAACGCGCCGCACGTACCGTGACCGATTTCGCCCTCGTGGTCAGTGACGGTGAAGGGAGTGATCGGTGGTTGCGATTACTGACGCAACGCATTGCACAGTGAGTATGCTGAAAGCAGCTTGTCCTCGCTTTTTTAGGAAAATAGTGTGATTTCTATGTGGCTTCGGTACAATCATTTCTTTTATTTATTATCTGAGCTGCCAACGCACCCTCGCGCTAAATTATAATAATGGCACTCAGATTGCACAGAAAGATTTCAATTTTATGACACGCCGTTACTCCGACATGAATCAGCATGATGCCTTGTATAAAGTTGCGCGCGCTTATCCCGGCGGTTTAGATGCCTTGGCCGCGAAGATGCAGATGTCCGTGAACGTCTTGCGCAATAAGCTGGCGCCAGGTATAGAGACGCATTACCCCTCGTTCGAGGAAACCTCAGAAATTATTAGCTGGTGTCAGGCGGCTGGCGTCAAAGACGCTTTGTTACCTGTGCATGCCTTTTTAGCGCGGCATGGGATGGCGGGTTTTTTGGTGCCAGAGGTTCAAGAATTTACCAATGACGATTTGTCGCAAACCGTCTGTCGCGTCATGAGTCAAGTTGGCAATGCCGCAGAAGCGGTGTCGGAAGCGATGTTGGATAGAGTGATCACCAATGTCGAAGCCGATTTGATCGAGCGTGAATTTCAAGCAGCTTTAGCTGCGATTGGCGAGTGGCGCGCACGTATTCGCCAGCACCATAAACCGAATTAATTTTTCTTCAGTGCATCTTGAAGTGAATTTTTTATTCTTCACTTCAAGATTTGATGGGCAGACTTAAACGCACTTCCAAGCCACCTTCAGGCAAATTGCTTAAGCTGAGTTTGCCATTGTGTTGACGGGCAATATTGAGTGCGATCGTTAAGCCTAAGCCGGTGCCGCCCGTCTCGCGCGAGCGTGAGGTTTCCATGCGATAGAACGGCTCGAAGACCCGAGCTTGTTGCTCAAGTGGTATACCTGTCCCTTGATCTCGAACGCAAATATGTAGCCATTGCTGCTTAGCCTCCTCGCTTTGCATTAGGTGTATTTGGGCCGTATGTCCGTATTTGATGGCATTGTCGACCAAGTTATTTAGACAGCGGCGCAAAGCTTGCGGTCTCGCCATGACGGTGGCTTTGGACTTATCAAGCAAACTAACATCATGTCCCGCATCGCTGGCATCGGTGCAAATGCTGTCGAGTAAAGAATCAATATCGAGGGCTTGTAAGGCCTCATTACTATCCATACTGCGCGCCAAATCTAAGCCCTCTTTGACCATCATTTGCATACTCGATAAATCACCTACCAGCTTGTCGTGTAGCTCTTGATCATTCACTTTTTCTAAGCGCAGGCGCAAGCGAGTCAATGGCGTTTGCAGATCGTGCGTAATGGCTGCCAACATCTGTGTCCGCTGTTGAATATGATCACGAATACGCAGTTGCATGGAATTGAAGGCGCGCGTGGCTTGTTGAATCTCTTTTGGGCCGCGCTCTGCTAGTGCGGGACGATTGATGTCATGCCCTAAGTCGGTCGCGGCCTGCGCTAATTGTTGTAACGGACGTATCGTCATGCGTGATACGAACAAGGCCAAGCCCGCAATACAGGCTAGAAATAAAGCTAAATAAAAATAGGTTTCGGCATGTATCGGTGCGTTAGGTGGACGCACTGGAAAGATCGTTTGATGTAAGCCACTACCATCATTCAATACAAAAATCAGCGCTTCACAAGCTTCGCTGGGACCGCGGTCGTCGGGACGCATCAGGCAGTTTTCTGTTGCTGGTGGTAAGGGAATAATTTTGAAGGATTTTCCTAGCCGCTCACTCAAGGCGATACCGTAAGGTGTACTGGCTTGATAGTTGGGTACGTTGGCGGGAACCGGTACCACTTTTAGACCAAAGCGATGAATCGCTTTTAGTAAACCCTCTCGATTAGCCGCTGGTAAGGCGTCTATGGCTTGTATCAATTGCTCCGCGTGCTTGGCGCGGTCAGCACGATAATTATTTCTTTCAGCGCTAATCGTATTTTGACGCTCACCAAACGCCAACCACCAAGTCAGTGCCGCTGAGCAGACAATGCCGAACAGCAGTACAGAAAAAATCCGACTAGAAATTGAGTCAAAGTGCGGTAGAAAGCGACTGACTGGGTGCATAACTGAGGGTTTCATGGAGAAGGTGTTGTCGGGTGAGGGCTAATGGCTTTCGGCGCTCACATTGACGGACAATACATAGCCACCATTGCGTACCGTTTTAATGATTTGCGGAGAACGGGCGTCTTCCCCGAGCTTTTGACGTAAGCGACTGATTTGGATATCGATAGAGCGATCAAAAGGATCGGCGTCGCGTCCTTGCGTCATATTTAATAATTGATCGCGATTGAGTACAGTGTTGGGCTGATCCAAAAAGATATTCAAAAGGCGATACTCTGAGCCCGATAAAGCGATCACGCGTTCATCAGGACTAATCAAATGACGGGCGACCAAATCTAAAGTCCACTCGCCAAAGCGCAATTTTTTGGGGCTGGCATCGTGTTCGCCTGCACCACTATTTTGTGTGCGGCGTAATACGCTACGAATTCTAGCGAGTAGTTCACGCGGTTCAAAAGGCTTAGGCAAATAATCGTCCGCCCCCATTTCTAAACCCAAAATCCTATCCAAAGGCTCGCCTCGGGCAGTCAACATAATGACCGGCAGATTCGATTTGGCGCGTAAATTGCGACACAAAGTCAGGCCATCTTCACCTGGCAAATTGAGATCGAGCACCAGCAAGTGCACGGGGCTTTTTTCTAATGCACTCCACATGCCATGACCATCGGCCGCCATCAATGTGGTGTAGCCATGCGTCTCCAAATAGTCCGCCAGCAAGCTGCGGATTTCTCGGTCATCGTCAACAATTAAAACTGTATTTTGCGTATCCATGGTTCTATTATCTGATAAGGCCTTGTGGCTGGGCGGGGGAATTTGTATCGACTTGTTATCATAAACGAGGATTGAAACAATACGACACATGCAGCGCGGCATTTCGTTCTACCGTTACAGAGCGATACACAGTCAGCTTAGAGCGTCACTTTCTGCTTACATTTAGCGCGCACGATGTGACTTATGTGCAATGCACATGCCTTTAATCTTTATGTATAACTCTCGAAGGATAACATCATGAAATCGATAAAAAATAGTTTAATGATCACAGTGAGCGCCCTCGCACTGAGTCTCACGGCAACCGTGTTCGCGCAACAAAATCCACCGCAACGGCCACCAATGGACCATGGCAAAATGATGGAGAAAATACAAGCCAGGATGGACAAGCATCACAGCATGATGCACGACAAACTGAAGATCAGTGCGGAACAAGAAGGTGCTTGGAAAACTTTTATCGCAGCCACTGAAGTCAATAAGCCCGCCATGATGGAGCGCGCTGCGCAAATGAAAGCGGAAAGGCAGGCAATGGCGCGATTGTCAGTGCCAGCGCGTATGGAAAAAAACTTAGAGCGGTCTAAGGAGCATCTAGCGCGCATGCAAAAACATCTGGAAGCACTGAAAACCTTCTATGCGGTGTTGACCCCAGAGCAGCAAAAAATCTTTGACGACAGTCACCGAGCCATGCGTACTCATAGCAAGCATAAAATGCAAGATCGTATGCAAGATCGTATGGGAAAATGAATGCATTGATCTATCGCAGAGGGATGTGACAAAGTAGTTGCGAGCGCTTTGCAGAGTTCCGATAAAATGGAGGCTTAGGTATCGGCCTCCCTTTTTTGCACTATGATAAATCCCACTTCGTTTAATACAAATTCAAGTCAATTCGATAGTGTCCCGCTTTCAGCGCAGGCACTAGCGCCTGTCGTCCCTTTACCTGAGTCGGCGATAGCAAACGCGACCGCGCATATCGGCGATGTGTTGCGTCTGTGTTTTCAGCATACTGACGCGCAAGCGGCGGTCGTGGTGTTTGATCTTCGTACCGATTTGTCTTGCGCTTTGACGCAGGCATACCGTTGTTGCTTGCCCGAGGCTATTTTTATTGATTTTGACGAGAGTACACCCGCGCAAGTGTTGGCCAGCTTCGCGCATTTGGTGGCGGGTGATTTGGTGGTGTTGGTGCAATCGACCAATTTTCGCATGGACGCTTATCGTATTCGGGTTGAATTATTTAAGCGTGACTTAAAGGTGATAGAGCATCCGCATTTAGGGCGCATGCCCGGTGAGCAGGCGCTTAGTTATCTCGACGCGCTGGCCTATGATGTTGATTATTATCGCGGTGTGGGACGCGGCTTAAAGCGCTTAATTGATAGTGCGCCCTATGGCATGGTGGATAGTGGTGAGGGCGCACAACTCAGGTACGCATCGCCATTTGAAGATGCCAAACTGAATATTGGTGACTACAGCGATATGAAAAATTGGGGTGGGCAATTCCCCATTGGCGAGGTATTTACCGAAGCCAAAGACTTATTGGCGGTGAATGGGCGTGTGCGTATTTTTGTTTTTGGCGACACGACTTTTTCCGTGAATAAGCCAGAAATACCAATTACTTTGGTGATTCAACAAGGGCAAGTGGTCGAGGTCATCGACTCCACGCCTGAATTTGATGAAGTCCTCGCACAGATCAAGAGAGATGAGACGGTAGTCTGGGTGCGCGAGCTGGGCTTTGGCTTGAACCGCACTTTTCATCGCGAGCGACTCGTCAGCGACATTGGCACCTATGAACGCATGTGTGGCATACATTTGTCCTTAGGCGCCAAGCATGGGATTTATGGCAAGCCTAATTTTAAACGTGGTGATGGTAAATACCATGTTGACGTGTTCGCCGTTACGGAGTCGGTGACTTTAGGCGAGCAAGTCGTGTTTCGGGACGGTGCTTGGGTCGTTTAATCGCACCTGCCGACTACGAGTGCTCTAATAATGCGGAGGGCGTTCATCCACCACATTTTGCCTTTGATTCGCCGTAATCGCCAATTCACGCAAGCGACCTGCCAGCGCGATACAGAGCTTTTCTAATTCATCGATTTTCTTTTGCTGATGATAGACTTGGGTATTTAAAGTGTCGACTAAGTCGTCTTGGCGGCTGATGCGAATTTCTAAATCGATGATACGTTCTTCTACACTCATAGCATTTCTCCGGCAGTGCTGATCGGTCACGATCAAATGCGCCATTCTAACTGAAGTAGGATAGTTCTCAGCTCGTGCAGTCGCTACGACTATAATGTCGGCTTATCAGTATGCGCTTCTCTATTCAATCCCAGCATGAAAAATTTTCCTATTCGTCAATTTATACAATTCGCCGCCGTCGGCTTGTCTGGCACCGCCGTGCAGTATGCTAGTTTGCAGCTTGCGGTGATGTGGCAGTTGAGCTTGTTTAATCAATTGCCATCAGTGACCGGCTCGGGCGTCGGCTATTTGTTGGGTTCGGTGGTCAACTATACTTTGAATTACTTCCTGACGTTCTCCAGTGGTAAGTCGCATAGGGAAGCGGCAAGTAAATATTTCACGGTATTGGCGGTGGGCTGGTGTATCAACTTTGGTCTGCTCAAACTCTTAGTCGAGCATTGGCAATGGTGGCATTGGTATGCGCAAGTGCTCGCTACTGGATTGGTCTTGTGTTGGAATTTTGCGGGGAGCAAATTGTGGGCTTTCAAGTAGGCGCGGGCAGCTTTGTCCCTTTGAACGAGTGATCGAGCTGGCGTGATTCGCAAACAACAAATGTATTAAATAAGGCCCATGCCATGTCGTTTAATTCGTCGATCAAGTAAAATTTTTTATTCATTGATGGGAGCTGTGGTGTTCAAGAATTGGATTCGTAAAATGCTTGGTGCTTCACGTCTCTCGACTGTTGCATCCGCCAAGGTCGAGCTTGAGGCAGCGCCCTCGTCGCTGGATGCATCTTCAATTCAAGATCCGCTATTCGGTGTGAAAAAAGGAGGCAAAGAAATTGCCACTAAATTGTTCGCGGCGATGTCGACGGAAAAGGGTATACATCTCGAATCATTACTCAGCGCCTTGGGAGCATTGGCCGGGTACGCTTGCCAAGTCAGTGTGCGCGAAGCATTTGTCGTGCAGCAAGGGCGGCCTGAAAAAGAAGTCTTCATTGTGGTGAACAGCAAGCAAAATGGGGTGACCTATTACTTTGGTGATTTGCTCAATAAGCCGCTTGCTGAAAGTCGTTATTCCATCTGGTCGCTGGCCTCTGGCGCGACGCAAAAATTGGGTTTGCAGCAATTGATCGATTTGCACGATATCTTCAAGCATGCCACCGATACGCTAGGCAGCCCTCAATTTGGTGTGCCTCGCGTGGCGGTCGAACATCAGGCGAAAGAAACGCCGATGAATTATGTTAGTTTTTTGTGGCCAAAACTTTTTCCCTTAGCACAGAGTTTTTGTAAAAATCCGACAGATTGGCCTGTTGTATTTGGTGTTGCGATACAAGAAATTTTGTTTGCCAGTAAAGGTTTGATAGATCCGCAACTAGCCTTAAGCATCGTGATGGAGAGCGCCGTCCCCATGTCAAAGATCTACATACCCGATCATCTGCACCCGTAAATTGCTTGACCAGCACGAAACTGTTTGAAGAGGGGTTTTTAGTGTGGTAAGACTAAAAAGCGACAAGATAAATCGGTTTTTTGCGCCTATTCGATGTTAAGATTATTCGGTCTTTCCGTATTGCAATTCTCTTTTTTGTTGACGCTGATTCGCGAGATAAAGGTTTATTTATGTCTGTACGGCATTTAACTATCGCTAAGCGCATTGCCCTCACTTTCACGCTCTGCTACTCGCTCAACGTTTTGGCTGATCAGTCGGCGAATCATGCTAGCGATTTGGCACGTCTAGAATCGATACAAATGCTGTCTGAAAAAGATAATCAGGCCGCATTAAAACAACTGCAAGCCTTCTATGCCCAGTTGACGCCTCAAACGGATTATTTCGTTAAGTTAGATGTTTTACGGGTGTTGTCTTCCGCCTACCTTGATGCAGGTGATGTCCCCGCGAGTGATTTGATTCAGGCAGAAATACTCAAGCTGGCGCAAGAAAAAAACGACCGTGAAGTCATCGCCTTGATGCAAATCGCGACGGCGATGCAATTGCGCGATGACGCTAAATTTGATCAAGCGATTGCGAAATTAGATGGCATTGCAAAAGTACTAGGGACGTCGGCTCGCCCTGAAAATTTAATGCGTCTTGAGCTGGCATACGGTTCAACTTATCATGCTTCTAGCAAATTTGAGTTGGCGTTGAGGCACTACCTGACTGCCTTGCAGTTGTGCGATAGCTTGCCGCAACTGAGGCTGGTTTCAAAAATTCGACGGCTGGATACATTAGCGGGTCTTTATCTGACCATGCAAAATCCAGAAAAATCTCTCATGATGACCGATGAGGCATTGGGACTCTCGGCTCAAGTCGACTCTCCGCGTTTGATCGCGAGCTTGCGATTGAATCAGGCGATGGCCTTGGGCGATTTAAAACGTTACCCCGAGTCCTTAGTCGCCTACGAGCGTTCACTTAAAGCCGCGCAGGAGGCCAATTTACCCAAGCTGGAAGCGCTGATCTTGAGCAATATCGCGGACTCCTATTTGCGTACCCATCATTTCGTGAAGGCAGAGTCGGTAGCGCGTCAAGCCTTAGTTAAAGCTGAGGCCGTGAAGGACGTTTGGGCGATTAATAATGCCAAAGCTAATCTTGGTTTTGCCTTGGGTGGACAAGGCAAAATCGCACAGGCAATGGATTACTTAAATCCTGTATTGCAGCGCTCGCGTGAATTGGCAGATATGGCCGACATTGAGGCCACCGTTGGCGAAATTAGCCGCATGTACGAAAACGCTAAAATGTACAAAGAAGCTCTGGAGTATACGCGTGAGCAGCAGCGCATTAGTAATGAATTGTTTCGTGCGGATCGGGCCAAGACGGTCGCCACTTTGCAAGAGCAATTTGACGCGGATCAGCGCAAAAAGCAAATTGAGCTATTGGCGCGAGAAAATGAAATCAAAGACGCGGATATCAAAAATAGCCGTTTACAGCAAATAATCACTTTGCTGGCAGCCATCGTGACCGTGATGGTCGGTATCTTTATTTTTATGTTGTACCGTAAAGTCAAACAAACCAATGCCAAGTTAGAAGAAGTCAATCAGCAACTAGAATTTCACTCGGTGCGCGATCCATTAACGGGTTTGTATAATCGCCGTTCATTTTTGGAATTGATGCGACAGCGTGACACGGAAGTTCCCGACGAACGCCGTGGAGGTGATGAAGATAGTCCAGATTGTTTAATGATTATGGATATCGATCACTTTAAGCACATCAATGACACTTGGGGACATGCGGCCGGCGATGCGGTCTTGATTGAGGTCGCTAAACGTTTGCGCAGTGTGGTGCGCGACACAGACATGATTTTGCGCTGGGGCGGCGAGGAATTTTTGATTTTTGCACCCAAGACCAAGTCAGCACAATTGACAACCATGGTCGAGCGAGTATTGTGCGCCATAGGCATGATTCCGGTGACCGTTGGCGACAAGCGGATTCCAGTTACGGTGAGCGCAGGCTATATTGCTTTACCATTTTCTGGAATACCGGAAGAAGCCTGCAATTGGGAAAAGGCCATGCAGTTGGCAGACATGGCGCTGTACCTAGGCAAAGTAAATGGGCGCAATCGCGCCTACGGTTTAATTAGTTTATTGGCCCCTTATCAACAAGCCTTGCCTGAATTGGAAAGAGATTTTTCTGCCGCGATACAGCAAGGTATGGTGGACATCGCCGTGATCCATGGCCCGGTGCAAGAGGCTTCCATCCAGTAAATGTGTCGCGTGATGGGCTTCATTTTAGTGCGCCCACGCAGAATGCAAAAAATGAAATTCAACATCAAGTAAGAAGATTTTTTCAGGGAAATGCGGAAAAAGCGCATAGCCCCCTAGACAAAGTCGGGAATCTTACCTATAATCTTGTTTCTGTATTCGTTGGTGACAAAACGAACAGTTATTTGAACTAAGCAAGTTGTCGATTTTTGGCGATATGGGTGCTTAGCTCAGTTGGTAGAGCGGCGCCCTTACAAGGCGTAGGTCGGGAGTT
>CAYXJI010000003.1:0-33988 GCA_964465175.1 uncultured Burkholderiaceae bacterium
TGTAATACACCACGTTTACCGCCTAAATGTAGCGCACCAATGGAGACGAAAAATGTTGGCTCTTTGCCCAATGCGCTGGCAATTTTATTTATCATCCCTGCATTTCTTGAAGAGACGATTGTATCCAAATGTTCTTTGGCAATGGGGCGATTTTCGCTAAATTTCTCCATCATCGACACTAAAAGATCTGGTTCACCTAGGCGCGTGAGTTCTAGTGTGCACAATCCCATCTGTTGTCTTTCCTTAAGGCATGTTACGCACCGCAATTCCTTTAAAGACTCTGTTGCCGATAAATTGATTCGGTCGGTCGTAGTCGTCGCGGCGATTGGAAGCCAGTGTTCTTGAGTGGTTTCGAGTCCACCAACTTTGAGACCATGCTGAATCACAAGTAATAGAAGTTGATGATCTAGTGGTTTAGATTGGTGTAGTTCTGGCGGGTCTGGTTGTAGAAGATCTTGAATTAATTTATTTGGTTGTAAACTCTCAGCAAAAGCTCTTTCTGTTGGCGATAATTTCAATGTGTCTAGGTGCTCGCTTAATATCCTATAGTTTTCAGCATTTAAAACGGTTTTTAAATTTTGAATCCTTTTTTCTGGAAAAATTGTGTCGGTCTCTTGTTTGCTTTTCTTCTCATCATCGGGATACCATTCAATGTAGTATTTTTTTGACTTTAGCAACGCTACCTCAATTGGCTTAGGTAAGCTTTTTATCGGGCCATAGCCTACGTGCATACTTCCAAAAACATACGCCAAAAGGTCGTTGTTTCTTTTTACGGAAAATAGCATGCCTGTGGTTTCTTTCCCCTTATACAGATCAATATCGCATAGCGCGTGTGCTTTTGAGTCTGAGTTGACTAGCATAAGGAGGAGGTATAGGGAGCTGGCGTAGAGAAATTTTTGAATTGAATTCATTTTAGTGTATGGATCTTTTTGATCATTTTGTGGTTTTCATTTCTAGGTTCGAGATGAGAGTTTTTTGAAATATGTCGCATTTAAAAAAGGACTTTTTTTGTAATTTGTCTTGAAAAATATTTGCCATTGTATAGTTATTTTTTCAAGAATTGGGTGACAAGAATGGGGTCAAGCCTTACATTCAACAATCACTCAATCAACACCACGTTCTTTCTGTTTCACAGCCCGACTAACCGTCGCGTAACTTACCCCAAAATGGCTACCTACTTGCTCAAGTGTGTAGTGTCCACTTAAGTATGCTAGTGCCATATTTTCGTTTAGCGTGTTTCCGATGGCAGAGTCAAGTCTTGAAGGCCTGTATGCCCAATTCATCAATCCAGCGATCGCCTCCTTCTGCCGCTAAACTCAAACCTTCTCTAAAACACCCACCAAATCTACAAACCCAGCGCACTCAAATTAGGATGATCATCTGGTCGTCTCCCTTGCGGCCAATGGAATAGGCGTTCGTCTTCGCGAATGGCGAGATCATTGATGCTGGCATAGCGTTTCTGCATTAAGCCATTGTCGGCGAATTCCCAATTCTCATTCCCATAAGATCGATAGCATAGTCCAACGGCGTCGCGCCACTCATAGGCAAATCGAACCGCGATGCGGTGGGTATCGTGTGCCCATAGTTCTTTGATCAAACGATACTCGTGTTCACGTTGCCATTTGCGCTGTAAGAATTCGACGATTTGGGCGCGCCCGACCGGGAACTCATGGCGATTACGCCATTGACTGTCTTCGGTGTAGGCCAGCGCTATTCGCTGCGGGTCGCGGGAGTTCCAAGCATCTTCGGCTAGGCGTACTTTTTGGATTGCACTGCCTTGGGTGAAGGGCGGCAACGGGGGTTTTGTTTGGGTTGTCATGCTATGTTCTCTTTATCGTTGTGTTTATAAGTCCAGCGTGATCGAATCCGACTGTGCACGTGAGACGCACACGCACATCAAGGCCTGGGTTTGTCTTTGTTTGGGATTGAGCGCATGGTCGCGATGTTCGACTTCTCCGGCTAAAACCTTGACGGCACAAGTACCGCAATTGCCGACACCGCAATCGGACAAAGTATCAACCCCAGCGTGAGTTAATGCTTGCAATACGGTTTGGGTGGCGAGGATGGGAATGACTTTGTTCGACTTTGCCAATACCACGCTAAAGGCACGGTTAGTCGATGTGGTGGCGGGCGAAAAATGTTCGCAGTGCAGGCGTGCTTCTGCAAAACCTAGGCTTCGCGCCTCCGCCATCACCGCATCAATCAAGCGTGCCGGTCCGCACACATAGATGTCGGTTTCGAGTGCAGTTTGTTGCAATAACGCGTTGATCGCTAGGCGTTGACTTTGATCCGAAAAATAGCATTGCAAACGTGCCCCAAGATCACGGCGCAGGCGGTCGCCAAAGGCCATGTCGCGCTCGGAAGCTGCCGCGTAGTGCATAGTAAATGGACGGCCTTGCTCGATCAGGCTTTGTGCCATCGGTTTGATCGCGGTAATGCCGATGCCGCCAGCGATTAACAAGCTGTCTCTACTTCGGCTAGCGAGCGCAAAATCGTTCTTTGCAAACTCGCATCGTAGCTCGGTTCCCAGTTGATAGTGTTGATGTATAAAAGTAGAACCGCCACTGCCTTGCTCCTCGTGTAGTACCGCGATTTCATAGATATCACGTCGACTCGGATTGGAGGCGATTGAATAGTGGCGCACGCCGGTTTGACCATTATTCAAGAACACAGGCAGAAGCAAATGCGCACCGGCCTCGACCTGCGGTAAATCCGCGCCCTGAGGATCGCGCAATTCGATCGCGCGTATCTTAGGCGTCAGTTGGCGCACGCCGCTTACGACCAAGGCTAAAGGGCCGCTGCCAAGGCATTGTGCTGTTGACGCTTTTGGCACCTTGCTTAGATTTGACGCGCCTTGCTGTTGCCTAAGTTCCTTAAGTTGCTTGAGTTGCGCTATCTCCGCTTGCATCGGTGCGATGAGTGTCTCGATGTCGGCGTCGGTGTAACGGGGCGTAATGTGTTGGGGACAATTCCAATCCCATGCCTCCACGGTGATGACAAAGGCACGCTCGATGCGCGCGCGATAGGCGGGCATCTCCAATTGGGCGATTAATTCTGGCGCGTCTATTTCGTGCACGATCTTGACGCGCCCCCAGATTTTGAGTCGTCTTTGTTCGCGATAATCCATCAATATCATGGCGATTCTGTCATTGGCTTGCAGATTGCCTACGCTTAAATATTGACGATTACCACTAAAGTCAGCGAAGCCTAGGGTGTTTTGATCCAGCACTTTGAGAAAGCCTTGTGGGCCGCCCCGATGTTGCACATAAGGCCAACCATCTTCGTTCACTGTGGCTTGATAAAAGCTGTCACGCGCCTCAATAAAATCGGCCTCGCGCTGCGTGAACTCGCTACGTGTATCTTCAGCGAGTTCAAAGCCAAGATTGGCCTCGCGGCTAGCGTAACGCGTTTGCGCGGCTTTCACGCTAGGGGTAAAACTGATGGCGGCAAAGGCGCGTGGCATAATTTTTCTCCGAATAAAGAGGTGACGCAAATAGGTGCTGCTTAGGTGCTCGATAGTTTGGCGGCGCTAGTTACACCTGCCTTATTTTCAGGTTGAAGGTGCCTACTTCCAATAATGATCAAGCTGTAAGCGATTACCAGGCAAGCTAGCGATCACCAGCAACATTAATCCCCATTCCGCATGATCTTGTAGCGCTGCTGGCATCTCTTGTAACACGTGATAATAGGCAAGGACTGCGAGTACATTCACGGCACTGAGTCCGACCGCCGCAATAGTTCTGAACATGCCCAATACTAATAAAACGGGCAGTAGTAATTCAGCGCCAGTCGCCAAATACGCAGCGAGCTCTGGCGAAAAAAAGGGCACGTGATACTCGTCGGTGAACAGAGAAACCGTCATCTCCCAATCACGCAACTTAGTGAGGCCAGACATCAAAAAAATCTTCGCGATATACACGCGCATCAATAAATCCATCAACGGCAATAAGTATTGAGCGCGTTGCTGCAATTGCTGTAGCGACTTCATCGTTGATAATTTTAGCGGAAGGTTCATAGCGATAATCTCCTTAATTTTTGTTTAAATGTAGATGGCCGGTCAAACTCCGTCTGCGTCCTATGCAGGTAGGAATAATTGGTCCAAGCGTCCAGATTGATCGAGCTGATGTAAGTCAGTAAATCCACCCACGTAAATGTCGCCTATAAAAATTTGCGGAACCGTACGACGACCGGTGCGTGCAATCATGTTTTCCAGCTCGTGCGGTAATTGATCAATCAAAATTTTATTCACCTGCTTACCTTTGCTTGACAATAAGGCTTGTGCTTGCTCGCAATAAGGACAAGTTGTGGTGCTATACATGGTGATATTTGGCATGGTCTTCTTTCGGGTTGACATGGTTTGTGCTCGCACCTCGCGCGCCTTTTTAAAGAGATAAAAACACGCGAGGTGACATCAGCAAGAATTTAAAAACGGCTGAACAATTACAGATCTTTTGGTGCTTTGTTTTTGATCTCAGGCCAAGCTTGTCCCGCTTTGACGATATGACCTGGAACGTCTTCTAACCATTTTTTCTGGATGTCTTTGTTGACGTTCAAATATAGTTTGCCGTCCACGATGCGCCAAGCTTGTGGGTCGCCGTCGAGTTTCTTTTCCAATACCACGCCCATGGCGCAGAAGCCGCCAAATTGGGGTGCATATTGGGCTGGATGCGCTTTGAATTTATCCAGATTCGCTTGTGAGACGAAGCGATAGCTTGCGCCTTCGAAGCTATGAGTAAATGCGGCTTTGCCCAAGGTCGGTGCTTTTAGCGTGAAATAGGCAACTGGGTCATAGCCGTGTAGAGCCACGCCTTGGGTATCGACATTCACCGCTGCGGTGGAATTTTGATCTTGGGCTTGAGCGGTGATCGGTGTCGCTACGCTGACCGCGAATGCGGCTAGCAATGTGGAAGCGATGAGGGTACGACGTAAAGTAGCGTTCAACATGATAAATCCTTTAAAAAATAGAGTTTGATGAATGGGTGTAACAATCAAGAACTTGCGTTTAAGCTGCAATGAATTAAGCCAAAGTGACTTTAGGAAAGTCGATTTCGACGCGGCTGGCTTTGCCTAAAATATTGGTCAAAATATTCAAGCCAACGTGGGTGATGATTTCGACGATATCGCTGTCTGTGAAGCCGGCATTGCGTGCTTCTATCAATTCTGCTGTCGCGATTTCACCTTGGTGTTCGACCAAAGAGCGCGCCAGTTTTACGGCGATGGCGGCTTTGGCATCTTGGCTGGTGCCAGCACGATTGGCGCTAATTTCATCATTGCTCAAACCGGCTTTTTTGCCCAAAGCGGTGTGTGCCGACAAGCAGTATTCGCAAGAATTTTGTTGTGCCAAGGCGAGCGCAATGCGTTCACGGGTTAATGGCGCTAAACTACCTTCGTGCGCCACGCCGTACAGGCCGAGGAAGGATTTCAAAGCGACGGGGGAATTCGCAAAAATTTTCAAAAAATTAGGCACTACGCCCAATTGCGCTTGGATCGCGTCGAATAGGGCTTGTTGTTCTTGGTTAGCGGTTTCTGTCGTGACGAGGTTAATGCGGCTCATGGTTTTTCCTTTCGGTTGGGTTCAATGTCTGTGTGCTTGGCATCGATCAACTGGTGCATCATTTGTGGGTGTTGAGCGAATGCATGCATTGTGCCTATCGCCGACTAAAAGAAGAATCCTCAAAAATTACAATAAATTATTCCTAAATATGGAATAATGACTCGCTAAATCAGCAAAGAGGAAAACCCATGGATAGATTTCATCAAATCAGCGTCTACGTTGCTGTCGCAGAGGACGAAAGCTTCGCTGGCGCCGCGCGCCGCTTGGGCATGTCGCCACCCGCCGTCACGCGCGCCGTGGCTGCTTTGGAGGAGAGCTTGGGCGTCAAATTACTCAATCGCACCACGCGCTTTGTACGCCCCACCGATGCAGGGCAGCGCTATTTAGATGATGCGCGCCAAATTCTGGCGAAAGTCCAAGAAGCGGATGAAGCCGCCGCCGGCATCAACGCCGACCCGCGCGGCCATTTAACGATCACCGCGCCGGTACTCTTTGGCAAAATATTTGTGATGCCGCACGTGGTTGAATTTTTACAGCGCTATCCGGCTGTCGACGTCTCCGCCTTGTTTTTAGATCGCGTCGTCAATATGATGGAAGAAGGCGTCGATGTGGGCGTGCGCATTGGTGCGCTGCCCGATTCCAGTATGCGTGCCTTACGCGTCGGCCAAGTACGCCGCGTTTTGTGCGCCTCGCCAGATTATCTTGAGCAACATGGTATCCCGCAAACGCCAGAAGATCTTAAACAACATCACATCGTCGCCGCCAGTGGCGTCACGCCCTCGATAGAATGGAAATTTGGCGACACCGCGCACAGCACCGCAGTACGCATCAAACCGCGCTTGACCGTCACCAGCAATGACGGCGCAATTGCCGCCGTACGCAAAGGTGCAGGCATCACGCGTTTGATATCCTATCAAGTCGCGCACGAACTAGAGCGCGGCACGCTCAAAACCGTCTTGAGCGAGTATGAATCCACGCCCTTGCCTATCCACATCGTCCACAGAGAAGGCCGCGATGGCTCGGTCAAGGTACGCAGCTTCGTTGATTTTATGGCGCAAGCATTGCGGAATCATTCGGCATTGCAGTGAGCCGCATCTACAATGACAAGCTCTCCAAACAGGGAAGCAGACGGAAAATGTCTATCGGTGAAGTTGCACAAATCACGGACGCCAGTCCAAAAGCGATTCGTCGGTATGAGGAATTGGGGCTATTGGAGCGTGTCGCTAGACAGGGCTTAGTTCGCATCTATGGCGGGTCTCCATTAAGCCCTCTTCATTCCAGTAAACTCACAGCGCAATAGGCCTATTTATGAGCACGCTATGAGCAAGCCGCAAGGCATCAAGATCAAAGCTTGTTCGCAATATCGTGTATCACATTCGCCAATTCCAAGGGCCGCGAAAAATACGCAGAGTGACTGGCCTGCAAGCTATGTACCGATGCGCAGGGCGAGTTTTCTATCATGGTTTTTTGTAGCGCTAGTGTGACGGCTCTATCCTCGCTCAATTGAATATAGTGGCGCGGCACGCGGCCATAATTAGATGGACTTAAACGCAGGCGCGTTAACGCGGGCAATGAAGGTTCGGCGCTCAATAGGTTGCGGGCTAATTCGACATCGGCCTCATCGCAGTCAGCGTATAAGGTTTCGCGTTGTACGTGTTCTGGCAGGCTATCCGTCAAACTGCTGCGCTGGATCTGGATATGCTTTCTGACCAGTGAGCTTTTGTCTTTACGGAAGTAATCCGCAACGCGCTCACCATTGCGCAACATATAGGCCGCAAGATACACGCAAGAATGAATTTTGTCAGGCCGCAATTCGGCGAGCTGAGACGCAATAATACCGCCGCGACTATGCGCAACGATCATGGCTGGTTCGGATAATTGATCAAGCATGCGGCACAGCGGCCGCGTCATCGCGGTTAAACCTAGGCGACCCCGTACGAAACGCCAGTCGCGCCCATGTGCGGGCAAGTCGGGCACATGCAAAGTATGTCCCGCAGCGCGCAAATGCGGGAGGACTTTATACCAGCACCACGCACCGTGCCAACTACCGTGTATGAGAATAATATGCATACGATGATGTCCTTATGAAGTGGGTGAACGCATGAGTGAATTAGTCGCCCATCATCATAAGGACATGCTGCATTTAAATCTGGCTGAAATCGGCCATGTAATTTGCCAATTTTTTGCAACACATTGTGCATATTAATGCACCCTGCTTAAAGTAATCGGCTCGGTAGCGGTGAACCGAGGAATCTAGGATAATGGTTGACCATTTTGATGAATGAAAATATGACCGTGCCAGACCCATCGCCACAAGACAAGGGCGAACAACTCAAGCTAGATATGACATCCAATTCCTACCTCATCAATCAACGCGATTATTGGTTGGCGCAGAGCGCTGGGTGGGGTGGTTTGGGTCTTATTTGGGCGTTCTCTTCGGGTGTCGAAGTTACAGAGTCTTTTGTACGGTTTGCGTTGGCGAAAGTATTCTGCATCACGACGGGCTTTTGTCTATCGCACTTGTGGCGTGGATTTTTAAAGCGACGTGCTTGGTTGGAAATCGGCGGGGTATTTCCGTTCAAAAATATTTTTCTGGGCCTGTTGTTGTTGAGCTTGATTCAGTGCTGCTTTCTACTGCTTTCTGATGTGATTTTTCGCAACGCAGCCTTATTTGAAGACGGCAAGAAAGTCCTCGGCTTTGTCCTATTCCTCACCTTTTTATGGTTTGCAGTATTTTTGATCTGGACTTTACTTTATGCGATGGCACAAGCGCAGCGCCGGGCGGTTCGCTTTGGTAATGAAAAACTCCAATTGCAAGTGAACGTGAAAGATGCCGAATTGCGCGCATTGCAAGCGCAGATCAATCCCCACTTTTTCTTTAATAGCCTCAATACCATTCGTGCATTGGTGTATCAAGACCCCGATGCCGCCGCCAGCGCCATCGGTAAGCTTGCCGGCATGATGCGCCATAGTCTGCAAGCGGGGCAATCAGAGACCGTGCGTTTGGCCGATGAGATGCGCGCTGTTGAGGCTTATCTCAGCATGGAAAAGCTACGCTTTGAAGACCGCATGCAAGTGGATATTGAGTGCGAAGCAGGGATAGAAGATACGGCCTTGCCGCCGATGATGCTACAAACCTTGGTTGAAAATGCGGTCAAGCATGGTGTAGAACGTAGTCAAATTTTGTGTCAAATCAAGATCAGCGCTAACACTTCGCCTAGTGGTGATTCCACTGTATTGCGAGTGGCGAATCAAGGACAGCTCGGTTTGGCCAGCAATTCAACGCATATTGGTTTAGCCAACACCAGCAAACGTCTAGCACTGCTATATGGCGAGAAAGCGTCTTGTACCATGATAGAAGAAAACGGCTGGGTCGTTGCCCGTATTGTCTTACCGAGAAAGCTAGCATGAAGACCTTGATTATTGATGATGAGCGCTTGGCTCGTGAAGAGTTAAAGCGACTCTTAATCAAACATCCCAGCGTACTCGTGGTCGGTGAGGCAGCCAATGTGCACGAGGCCTTAGATTTAATAGAGCGACACGGCCCCGATCTGATTTTTCTTGATGTGCAAATGCCTGGCGGAAGCGGCTTTGATTTATTGGCGGCGCTCGATATCACACCGACGGTGATTTTTACCACGGCGTATGATCATTACGCGATACGTGCTTTTGATGTGAGTGCCTTAGATTATTTATTAAAACCGATAGAGCCAGAACGCTTGGCGCAAGCCATTCTCAAACTTCCCATCTCTGCGCAATTAGAATTAAAAATAGAAACTGAAGCCCCTCATACACCCGAAGGAAAGGTATTTATTAAAGATGGCGAACGTTGTTGGTTTGTCGCTTTAGAGGATATCGTTTTATTTGAATCAGAAGGCAATTATACGAGAGTATTTTTTGAACAAAATAGGCCGCTGATGCTGCGTTCATTAAATCAATTGGAAGCGAAATTAGACCCCTCAAAATTTATGCGTATCAGCCGTCGACAAATCGTGAATCTAGGTTTCGTGGAAAATATTGCACCTGGACTTACTGGTGGTTTGACACTCACCTTGCCGCACCAATTGAAGGTCACCATGTCGCGTCGACGTGCCGCTTTGTTTAAACAAATGAACCGACTTTAGTTGTCATTATTCAGCCCATTCAGCCCAGCCTAGCCCTTACTGGGTTTAAGTTAAGGATGAAAAAATCTAGGGCGGGTGCAACCCGCGCCGCCAGCCCATAGCCCACCTGAGCAGCGCGGGTTGCACCCGCCCCACGCGGTCGCTTAACTTCCACGCAAGCTCACCTTTACCAAGTTATCTTCCGGTTTGCGGTCGATGTACTTGCGATCTGGGTCTATACCTGCTTTGGCGGGAATGCCTTTCACACGCATCGTAAAGCGCATTTCTTTGCGATCAATTAGTTTGCGTTCGCGTAGCAGAGGATAACCATCTTTATCGTCTATCCCGATGTCTATGCTGTCGTGTAGTGCAACTTCTTTTTCTACGCCATACTCGTCTGCTTTCAACTTGTTGGCCGCGACATCGAGTGTGACTTCATACTCGCCATTTGCAAGCAGTTTTGCTTCCGACTTTACTGCACGATTGTCGAACAAAATAATCGCTTCAAAAAGATCCGTAATCAAGGCTTGCTTATCTTCTGATGCCACTGCACGCAAGGCGTCGACCAAAGACTGACTGCTAGGATAGGGCGCACCCTTATGGGCATACTGCGCGATCAAATTGCGTAGTGCGAGGTTGACTTTATCCGCACCGATTTGGTCTTGCAGCAGATACATGGCCATGCCACCCTTGGCGCTTTGCACATAGTTCTGATATTCATTGATCGCTAAAGCGGATTCCTTCTCGCGTTCTTTGCCACGACCGCTCAAGTAATTTTCCAAATTGCGTTGCAAAAGTATGCGTATTTTTTCCTTGCCATAGGTCTCTTCCATCACCATCAATGCCGAATAATTGGCCAGCGTGTACGCCAAGCTGGTCGCACCTTTGGTATCGCCTGCAATGATTTGATGTAACCACCATTGATGCGCGACCTTGGACGCGGTCAGGAAAAACGGATTGTCGATGGCATTCGGGTCTTTATCATCGACTTTGGCGATAAAACCTGATCCTTCCGAGTAAGCGATCATGCCAGGAAATGGTTCGGCAAATTTCTCATAGCGCGGAAACTCGACAATACGCAGGGACTTAAATTGATATGGGCTAAAATTTTTGCTGTAGTAGCCCAGTGATTTTTGCACACCTTGAATCATACGATCGAGATTGTATTCATGCCCTTTGTGATAATCAATTTCAATCACGACGTCTTGCCATTGCGCCTTTTTCACTTGATAGTCCGCCGAAAGAAAAGCGTAGAAATTGAGAATAGCTTGATCTGCTTTGTAATGGAAATAACGACGACCATTCTCTGTCCATTCTTTTTGCAAACTACCTGGTGCGATAGCGGTTTGACCTAGTTCGGTCGATACCGTCGCATCAAAGCTGACAAACTGCGCATCCTTACTATTGTAGGGATAAGACAAACCCCGTGGATCATCTCTTTCCATCATTGCCGAACGATCTCCTAAGCCAAGATTCTTGCGCGTAGTCAGGCTAGTCAATTCAAACGCGGGTGCATAGCCTATGCGCGGCATGGAATTTTTGTTTTGGAAAAAACTGCCTTTGGCACGCACTTCAGAATCGCTACCCATTCCCGCTAGCTGCTTAGGGATAATCGCTAATTCAAAGTCGAATTTCAATTGCGCACCGACCGCCAGACTTTGTCCTAATTTAAAACTATAGAAACCGAGCTTGTCTTGAATATTGGGTATAGTGGCGCGATCAAACTGCATGCCTAGCACCTGCATATCGGCAGGAATTGACACAAAAACTTCATCGATAACGGCACCACTATCATTGTTCAAGACATAGCTCGCTTTGATTTTTGCTGAACGTGTTTTGGGATAAATATCGGCCGCCACCTTCACCCCGATGATGCGTGGCTGTGGACGCATTTCATATTGTTTGTATTTCTTTTCATAGCTAGCGGCGAGACTGTCTTGTTCAAAACTACTTTGATACGCATGCAGCACATTATTAAAGTAAAACAACAAGCTCCCCACACCAAAGAAAATAAAGCTACCGCTCACCAAGCTCAGTTTGATCGCAGGTGTTAAGCTGTATTTCGCTTGACGCAAACGCGCACGCCAGCTATCGGTGACACCACGTCCCCACAGCAGCATAGAGAGCGCAATCAAAACGATCGCGGCGCCGCTCCAAAATAATTTATACCAAAAAATCTGCGTCACATTGTGGCCATAGCCATTCATGTCGGAATAAAAAGGCTGAGCACCGCCTGCATACATCAACATAGGATGATCAATGCCTATGCCAGGCAAGACCATCGCCAAGACCGAATACGCAATCATCGCAAAATAGGCGAGATACTTGTTATTCAGGATGACTTGCAAAGCAATCGCCAGCGCCGCGAGTAAGGCGTAATACGACCATTGAAAGACAAATAAAAATTGTAGATATTGTCCGATTTCGTAATGGGTATAGCCTTTCATGGTTTGAATCAAAATACCGCACAACATAAAGACCAACAAAAGTATGCCTTGCAGACTGATCAACGCAATTAACTTAGACAGCAGGGGCAACCAGTTTGGTACGGGCAGTACATCGAGCAATTGAGCGATGCGCGCATCCCTTTCGCGCCAAACTAATTCGCCGGCATACAGCGTCGTGATGACGACAATAAAAAAGCCAAATATACCACCCAAAAAATCCAGCAATTCATAGGTCACCGGATAGGTAGGCGTGTCCGTCATAATGCCCAAGGCGCCTGAGGTATGAAACATGAATAAGACACCCGCTAAGGCGATTACGATGAAATACACATTCTTGACAGTCTCTAGCAAATTGAGTCGACACTGACTAAAGAAAATCGAAAATAAATTTGAGTTCGTAAAGTTGGGGCTAATCTGTGGGACGCGCACATGACTGGGTGCTTGGGTGGTAGCGGATTCAGCGGATTTTTTCTGTTTTCCAACCGCACTTACTGCACTAAAATTGAAACGCCAATAACACAAGAGCAGAGCGACGATGCCGATGCCTATCCACAATGCGCGGTTGTAAACTAAGACGCCTTCAAGCGGCACTAACTGGCTATTTCTTTCCGTCATATTCCAATGTCGTGTGATGGCATTGAGGGTTTTTTGTGCGAAGGGATCAATCAAAGCGCCGATAGCGCGAGCCTCTTCACCACGTGCAAGTGAACTCGCGACGAGATACAACATCAGTAAGAGTACGCTGGCGATATACACGGGCAGCATCTTGCGACTCAACGCACCGATGCTAAAAAAGATCGCGCCTAGGAAAAAAATATTCGGCAATACCACGATCAAATACGGTGAAAAATAAGCGTAGAGACCCACATCACCCACTAAGGATTTTGGAATGCCAGGCAATTGGCTACCAAAGTAGCTCCCCAAAACCGCACTAAAAAAAATAAGCGCGAGCGTGATAAACGCAGCAAGATAGCGGCCGCCAAGGTATTGCCACTTGGTGATAGGCGAACTGTAGAAAAAATGCCAGATATTGTGCTCAGCATCTTGTTGTATGGCACGCCCCATCATCGCAGCCATGATGAGCGTACCGAAGAAAGTAATGATGCTCACCAATTCAAAGAGTCGTGAAGGTGAATTCACGCTTTGTTCATCGAAACTCGCAAAGCCTTCTGGTAACAGGCCGCCAAAAGCTGCCATCGCCAATAGCGATAGAATAAAAAAAAGTAAAAAATAGACGTAGGTCGAAACACTACTGAGTTTTTCTCGCAGATCAAACTGAATAATAGCTAGCATGCTGTTCTCCTTAGGCAGAGTGCTTGTCGGCTTTGACGGCGGGCACTGCAAGCTTAGTCATGGCAGCGAAATACACGTCTTCTAGGTTGGCTTGTGCCAGCGTAAAGCGCGCATGCGGCTGCGTATCGGCAAATACATGGATCAAAGTGCGTCCTGAAGTTAAGCGGCTAGAGATGACTTGGTATTTTTCTTTAAAGCTGGATAATTCGGCTTTTTCAATAAAGCTGGCCCAAATTTTTCCTTGTATTTGTTCGACCAATTGCAAAGGCTGTCCCGCCAGAATCACGCTACCCTTGTTGATCACCGCCATGTTATTGCAGAGGTCGGCCACGTCTTCGACGATATGCGTAGAGAGAATAACGACTTTGTCTAATGCAATATCGGATAAGAGATTATGAAAACGCACGCGCTCCTCAGGATCTAAACCCGACGTTGGCTCATCCACAATGATCAATTTGGGATCACCTAATAAGGCTTGCGCTATCCCAAAGCGCTGACGCATACCACCGGAAAATCCACCCACATGCTTGTTCTTCACATTCAATAGATTGGTCTGATGCAGTAAGCCCTCCACCACTTCTTTGCGTTGCTTGCGATTGTCCAGACCTTTGAGTAAGGCAAAATGATCCAACAAGTTATAAGCGCTGACCTTGGGATACAAGCCAAAGTCTTGCGGCAAATAGCCGAGCACGCGACGAACCGCATCTTTATTTTTTTGAATATCCAGCGTGTCTAAATACGCACTACCAGAGTCGGCATCCTGCAAGGTCGCCAAGGTACGCATCAAGGTCGATTTACCCGCACCGTTAGGCCCTAGCAATCCAAACATACCCGCAGGAATATGCAGCGTAATATTATTCAGCGCTTGCACGCCATTACTATATTTTTTGGATAAATTCTGTATACGTAATTCCATGATCATTCCTTTGGTCTTTAATGGCATTCGAAGAATGCATCGCTATAGACTAAAGAAACAGGCGCGTGGCTACCATGCACATTTTATGAATGGTAGTTTTTGCTGTCGAACGGTAAAAAGGGCGGATGAGTGGTCGGTGCGGAAAGTGAAAAACCGCTCTAAAGGAATTAAAGCAAAGTTTCCTTAACGTGCCTTGCTCTTATTCGGTGCATCCGGCGTTAGGGCTCTTTGCACAAAGTCGACGATGCGCAATAGCACGCGACTAGGGGTATCTTGGACACCGGCTTTTGCGCGTAGGATTTCGATTAAATGCACTAAATCTGCATGCTCGGGGCAGGTTTGATCTTTGATTACCACAATCTGCGTGACACAGAAAATCTCAATTTAAAGACGGGACGTGATATTTTTGTGAAGATGCGTTATTTGTTTCAAATGTAATTGATGGTAGGCCAGTTGGATAAATAACTGGTACAGCATTTATTCGATACGCACTCGTAATTCGGTCATCCCTATCGCCAAATTCCCGGCGTAATCGGCAGCGCGGATTTTGATGAGGTAGTCGCCCGGGGGCAAATCTTTGATGTGCCAAAAATTGATGATCGCGTGACCGTTTTTAATTTCGTTGGTGAGGTTGTAGAGAAATTTCGTCGTGGCGTTACCATGTACGGTAATGCCACTGTTTTCTGCGTAGGCGACTTTGACAGCTTCTTCATCTGCGGGTAGATGATTAAAGCGTATGGTCATTTTGGGTTTTTCAAATCCGGGTAAGGGGGTGCCGTCCGCTTGCAAAATTTGGTAGCCGAGCTCATACAAGCCGAGACGGCGGCGCGCGATGTTGCCATCGGCTTGATCGTAAGCATCGACGATGATGCTGACTTGCTCTAATTGGCGTGAGAGTGTTAAGACCTGTGTGCTGTCTGAGAGAGCGGGCTCTGACGTACTCGCGGCGACTTTATTTTTCTTACGCGCTTTTGTTTTTGCTGTCGTTTTTTCTTTGGTCTTTTCTTTGGTTTTGCCGAGTATTTTGCCATCTCGATCGGCGATATCGATACGCGTGATGTGGGGCGGGACATTATCTTGAAAGCCGATGAAATTGAGGCTGAGTGGATTAATGACATCGCCCTGCGGTGCATAATTCAAATGCACGTGATACATGCGATTGACCGTGCCGATCGCCTCGCCGACTTGAAAGCGCGTGCCACGACGTACACGTACTTGCTGTAGCTTGCCTTGCGCATCCTTGATGAATTGAAATTTTTGCGCATCGAGTGGTGCTTCTTTCAGATCGCGTCCAACCTTCATATGAATGTAGGACAATTTATTGATACGCATGCCTTCGTTGATGCTCGTTGCGCCCCAAGCGGCTATTGGCGAGCTGACTTTTTCTTCTCTGATGACGACCACCGCATCGCCCATATTCGCTTGCATGTCGACGCCACGGTGAAAATGATCACGCGCTTCGCCGTCGTAATTGCCACGCACTTCGCCGATAGTTCCGACCACCTCATGCGGTTGGTCTTGCGGTAATAGCGGCCAAATCGACGGTGCCGATAGTGGTGCCACGGGTTCGACTATTTGCAGTAATTGCGGTGGCACCAAACTCGCATCGTTCACGCCTTTGTGTTCGATTTTATAGAGCTGGTTTTGGGCGCTATCGCTGACTAAGAGCGTGCCGTGCGGATTGACTGCCAGCGCGACGGGATGGGTCATGCGTGGACTGGTATCGTCACCGGGAATGATGTCGATATCGACGCCAGTTAGGCCGCGGCTTGTACCATCCGGTGCAATTTGCAAAATGCGACCGTGGGATAATTCACTGACATACACGTAGTCATCATGCGTCACCGCCAGACCTACGGGGCGGCGCATGAGGGCGTTCGTGTCTTTAGGATCACTGGCGATGAGGGTGGATACTTGGCCGAATGCGTCTCCGGTTGTGGCGATTTTGCGTACCGCATTATTCCGGGTATCCGTAACGATCAATTCCGCTTTGCTATTCATCACGATATGGCTGGGCGTGTCGAATAATGCCGCTGCCCCGACACCGTCTTGCATGCCCGGCATATCGCCACCCGCTATGGTCTTGACCGTGCCATCACTTTGAATCATGCGAATTTTATCGTTATAGGTATCGGCGACATACACATTGCCCGCCTTATCCACCGCCACGCCGATAGGGCCATTAAATTGTGCTTGTGCCGCCGCGCCATCGCGAAACCCTGCCTGCCCATCACCAGCTACCGTCGTGACGACGCCATGTGGGCTGATCTTACGAATGCGGTGATTGCCGGTGTCGGCCACATACAGATTGCCCCGCGCATCCATCGCCAAACCTGATGGTGTATGAAACTGCGCCGCGCGCATGGTCTTACCTTTGTCGGTACTGATTTCGACGCTATCGGCGTAGCCTTCCACGCCGCCCGCAAATACCTCGATGCGTCCCGTTTTATCGATTTTCAAAATACGATTATGGTCGCCCGCCTCCGCGATAAACGTATTGCCGGCCTGATCGATCACGATGCCAAAAGGATCGTGGTAGCCTTCTTGTTGATTGCGGTCGCTGTTGAGAGAATAGGCCTTAGAAAAAATAGAATTTTGCGCTTCCCAATCGAAGGTCGTGGCGCTGATTTTTTTCTTAAACAAGCGAGTAATCACAGGGCGTTCGGCCACGGGACGTAAATACCAATAGGCAGAAAACGACAAACCACCAAGCACAAGGGCAGTAGACAAAATAAACAGGAAACGACGTTGCATGGCGGCCAAAAAAACAATAAGGAGGAGGCGCAGCATAACAATATCGTCGAAAACTGCAAGCGCTATTTGTGTGATTGTTGATAGTTGGTTTGGGATTTCGTTTTTAGTTTATTTTTAAGTTTGTTTTTAAATTCGCTCCAGCGTCGCACCTTAATTTATGCCGAATTCTGCATGCTTTCTGTGCATTTTCAACAATCCTGTGATGTGCGAAAAAATATCACTGTTGGCGATAGTTTTAGCCGAAACTTCTTGGCATAATCGAGGTCTATTTGCTTTCAATGCACGCCATCTTTGCGCCACTACGCGCTATTCAGGCAGCGCAAGCCCACTTTTCCAACCGGAGATTCACTATGAAAATAATAAAGAACCCTAAGTCAAAAGGATTTCCCGCCAAGGCCATTGGCGTGGCGGTCAGTGCTACTTTGGTGGCAGGATTGGCGGGTGTCGTGAGCGCACAAAATGCTGCGCCAGCGAATGCCGATAAAACGGTGCCAGTATTTTTTAATGGACAAGCGCAAATCGTGCCTGGCTTTCAAGACAAATCGCAATGGATTAAACAGGAACTATGGGTGCAGGCCGAGTTTGATAGTGATGGTGACGGCAAAAATGATCGCGTGCATGTGGCGGTTACTCGGCCTAAGCAAACTGAGACCGAAGGCCTCAAAGTCGCCGTGGTGTATGAATCTTCGCCCTATTTCGCTGGCACCATGAAGAATCAAAAAATGTGGGATGTGAAGCATGAGCTCGGTGCCGCACCACCTGCGCGTCCGGTCAACGAACAGGCAAAGTTTATTCCTGTGCGACCCGAGATTTCAAGAACCGAGATAGACACATGGTTGCCGCGTGGTTTTGCCGTTGTGCATTCTGAGGCCCCCGGTACGGGCTTGTCCCAAGGTTGCCCTACGGTTGGCGGCGCCCCCGAAGAACTCGCACCCAAAGCGGTGATCGACTGGCTCAATGGCCGCGCTAAAGCTTATACCAGCATCGATGGCAATGAAGAAGTACTAGCCACTTGGGCCACTGGCAAAGTCGGCATGACGGGGACTTCGTATAACGGCACGATTCCCTTAGCGGCGGCGACCACAGGCGTGGCAGGCTTAGAGGCAATTATTCCGATTGCGCCGAATACCTCTTACTATCACTATTATCGCAGCAATGGTTTGGTGCGACATCCGGGTGGTTATTTAGGCGAAGACATTGATCAATTGTATGACTTCATCTATAGCGGTGCGCTCGAGAAGCGTAACTACTGCAATGCCACGATACGCGATGGTTTGTATCCTGCCAAATTTGACCGCTTGCATGGTGACTACAATGATTTTTGGGCGGAACGTGATTTACTCACTAAGATCAAAGGTGTCAAAGCCGCGACCTTAATTGCGCACGGACAGCAAGATTGGAATGTCGTTCCTGAGCATTCGATTCGTATTTACGATGCACTCAAAAAGCAAGGCGTGCCAACCCAACTGTATTTACATCAGGGCGGTCACGGCGGTGGCACACCACCATTAGAAATGCGCAATCGCTGGTTCTCGCATTATTTGTACGGTGTCGATAATGGCGTCGAGCGCGATGCACGCGCCATGATCGTGCGTGAAAATGTTGAACGCGGGACGCCACCGACGCCGTATCTCGATTACCCCAATCCCGAAGCGAGCACGGTGCATCTCTACCTCGGCGCAGGCGGCAACAAGGCCGGTCTTCTCGGTTTGACAGCGACGAGCAAGGCGACCACGGAAAAGCTGATTGATGATGTGCAATACAAAGGCGGTGTCTTGGCCAATGCCGAGCAATCGCCACATCGCCTACTGTATGCCACAGCAGAGCTCAGCGAAGCACTACATTTATCCGGTACACCTAGCATCAAAATCCGCGTTGCTGCCAACATGCCTGCTGCCAATTTGTCGATCTGGTTGGTGACGCTACCATTTGACGACAAAGTGGTCGGCTCCAACGGCCAAGTCGGCGTCGTCACACGCGGCTGGGCTGATCCGCAAAATTATCGCTCACTGACCAAGCCCGGCAACTACGATTCTAAACTCGCCGGCACGCCTTTGGTGCCAAGAAAATTTGTTGATTTGACGTTTGATTTACAGCCTATGGATAGAGTCATTCCCGCCGGCAAACGCCTAGCATTGATGATCATGTCTAGCGATCAGGATTTCACGCTATGGCCCAAAGCCGGCACAGAATTAAGCGTCGATCTAGCGCAGACATCCTTAGTTTTACCCGTCGTTGGTGGCGCAGAGGCGGTGAAGAAAAGTTTGAAGAATTAAGCCTAGCATCAGTCAAAAAGTAGGGCGAGTGCAAGCCGTGCCGCCAGAGCAGCGCGGGTTGCACCCGCCCTACAAAATCTTGAAGCACCCTGTTTGGAATTTTTCCACTTTTATGATTGGATTTATGAATGAAACGCCTTAGCTTATCTTTGCTCATGTCGCTTTGTTTTGGCGCTAGCACGATGGCATTTGCCAGTGCGCCGCAGGCCTTGATGAATCAGGCATCCCCGGTGACTGTAACGACACCGCCAGCCTTGGCTGCGGATGTACAGAATGTCGATGCGATTGTTGCTGCGCTCTATGACGTGATTTCGGGTGGTGTCGGTCAGGCGCGTAATTGGAATCGCATGCGCTCTTTGTTCATTCCCGAAGCGCGTATCATGGCGATTTTTCCAAAGAAAGACGGCAAGGAATTGGGTTTGCGCATCATGACTCTGAGCGACTATATCGCCAACGCCGGTCCGCGTTTGATCGAAGTGGGCTTTAGAGAAAAGGAGCTCAATCGCAGAACCGAACAATGGGGTGAACTCACCCATGTTTTTACCAGCTATGAAGCGGTCGAAGAAAAAGACGGCACTGTGCGGCGCGGGATCAATAGCGTGCAAATGATGTTTGATGGTACGAGATGGTGGATTATTTCTTTGCTTTTCGAAGCAGAGCGCCCGCAATTAAGTTTGCCTGAAAACTTAGCGACTGCGCGCAAGTAAATAGCGTGACATGCGCGTATCGGCTCAGCCAAGCAGTTGATGTGATTTATCCATAGGTCAATGGGGATGAGGTGCGCATTACTCGAGTCTTACTGGAGCTTTAAGCGCATCAGCAGCCCTATGCCCAATTGCATCTGCTGACTACCTAGCATTTCAAATCCACACGCGATATAAAACTGTTCTGCGTGGGGATTGCCAATGACATGAAGAAATTTGGCGCCCATTTTCTTTGCTTTGCGAGCAGAATACTCGACCAAAAGTTGGCCGATGCCTTGGCGCCAATAGCTAGGCTCCACAAACAATCCATCCAACTCTATATCGCCATCTTCGCGTGGCACCATGTTGAAGAAACCTACTATCATGTTGGCACGTTCGGCCACAAAAACCTCGCCTTGAATAATCTGTTGCAAGGGTAATTCGATGGCGTCGTGTTGGGCGAGCAATGCTTCGCGGTCGCCCTCATTGGCGAGAGAGGCGCGCCATTGCAGTGCCTCAAGTGAATGGTGTTCGGAAGCTAGCGTGGGTCGAATGACGATGTTCATAATGCGCAACAGAGATAAGGGGTAGGTAAAGCTTTCTCGCCTAGAGGCGTCGGCGACAACGATCTTGGGGGGCTTTGCGTAAGGCTTAAGAAGTTTAGGTAATGGCAGAGGTCTTTGCATGCCACCACCTGACAGTAATGATTATCCCAGATTTCCATTTGGCGCACCTGCGGTACTATTGTTTTACACTCGCGCCTTTAACGTAAATTAATCAGTAGAACTTCTCGCCATGAATGCGCCGTGTGCCTGATTTGTATTGATTGTGGACATTTTGTTGTGTGATACTTCGGCACTCTACTATTGATGGCGAACCGAAACGCTTATGTACAAAGTGCTGTTGTCTGCTTTATGTTTGGTATTGTTCTCTTTATTGTTCGTGCTTGCGCCACTAGTAAGCGCGCAAACGGCTGCGATAGCGTTTACTGCCGATGAGATGACTTATATTCGTCAATCGCCGCGTATCAAAATGTGTGTAGATCCTGATTGGGTGCCATTTGAGCGCATCACGCCTGAGGGCAGGCATGAGGGAATCGCAGCTGATTTAGTACAACTGGTGGCGCAGCGCGTCGGTTTGCGGATTGAGCTGTATCCTGTCAAAAATTGGGACGAAAGCTTGGCCGCATCCAAGGCAGGCCGTTGTCAGATCATGAGCTTTTTAAACCAATCAGTGCAACGAGAGATGTGGTTAGGCTTCACGCCCCCCATTTTCGAAGACCCCAATATCTTGGTGGCGCGTGAGGAGCATCCATTTGTTGGTGATTTACGGGGTTTGACAAATGAAGTCGTCGTACTACCTCGCGGCACCATGGTTGAAGAACGCATCCGCAGTGAATTCCCCAACCTACGTGTGGTTCTTACAAGTAGTGAGAATGAGGCCGTCGATATGGTGTCCTCGCGCAAAGCCGATTTGACGGTGCGCTCTTTAATTGTTGCCGCTTATGCGATCAAAAAAGAAGGTCTATTTAATCTCAAAATTGCGGGTCAAGTACCGCAGCTTACTAATCAATTGCGGATTGGCGTTTTAAAAGATGAAACCCTGTTATTGAGTATTCTCGACAAAGGTGTACGCACAATCACGCCGCAAGAACGCGAAGCGATATCGAATCAGCATGTCGCGGTCAATGTACAGCAAGGCATCGATTATCAACTGTTTTGGAAAGTGCTTGCGGTCGCCGCCCTGCTTTTATTAATGGTTTTTTATTGGAACCGCAAACTCAGTCGTTTGAACCGAAAGTTGGAGCAACTTGCGGTCACTGATCAGCTTACAGGGCTGTATAACCGGCTCAAAATTGACCAGACTTTAAATAGCGAAATTCAACGTGCTCAGCGTACAGGACAGCCCCTCAGCCTGATGATGTTAGACCTCGATTATTTCAAACAAATCAACGATGTCTTTGGTCATCAAGCGGGCGATCAAGCCTTGCTTAGTTTGGCCGAATTGTTGCATGTCCGAACCCGTGAAATTGACCTTGTAGGGCGCTGGGGCGGCGAAGAATTTATTATCATTTGCCCGCACACCACGCTCGAAGGCGCACTCACCCTAGCAGAAAGCGTGCGCGCCACCGTTGCAGCACACCGATTCGCGCACAAACAAGACCTCACTGTCAGCATAGGCGTGTCGAATTATGGAGAAGGAGATTCCGGCAAAGATTTAGTTGCCCGTGCGGATGCTGCTCTGTACATGGCCAAACACGCGGGGCGCAATCAAGTGAAAGTACAAAGCAAAGTCAACAGCGGTAAATTGGATTAGTATCTGCTTTCTGTGAACCCAACTATAAGTCCAATTTTGATGCAAATTGGCCTCTAGTAGCGGTTCACAGCCTATATTTGCGGCAGAAGGTAATATGAACAAAACTGATTTCCATACATTTTATGCTCTCTACATGGCATCACACCAAAACCGCTGGAATCGGCGTGTGCATTTACTCGGCTGGCTGCTTGGCAGCGCGCAAGCTGCGTGGGCCTTGGTGAGCGGGCAGTATTGGGTGATTGTTTTGGCACCTATGCCCGCCTTGATAGCGATCTGGGTTGGGCATCAAATCTTAGAGCCAGGTGCTGATATCGAATTTAAACATCCTTTTTTAACCGCCTTTGCCAATCTGCGGATGTTTGGGCAAATGCTAACGGGACGTATCCCGTTTTGATGTATGTCATTCTCGACGATACTTCCTTCTGTCATGACTCCGTATTGGAGTTGGATGAATCTGCAATTCGACCTGTGGTTGCAGATGGATTGGTATTGGGCGTGGCTGCTGGCCAGCGTGGTACATGTGTCCATCTATTTAATAGGCGGCGGCATCGGTTGGTTTTTGACGCGTCAATTATGGCCAGCAATCGGTTTGGGGCAAGAGATAGATGCGCGTCCGCTCAAGGCGGGACAGCTCGCTTTTGAATTAAAAAATGGCTTGCAAGCTTGTTTGATTTTTGGTGTGTTTAGCCTCAGCTATCGTTTTTTGTGCGAGGGAATTTGGCCTCCTGATATCACCACCGCTATGTGGCAATTGGCCAGCTTTGTGGTGTTTAATAATCTGTATTCTTATGCCAGTCATCGGCTTTTGCACAGTCGCAGCCTGATTCGCCTACACGCCGTACATCACCGCTCGGTGCGGGTCACACCTTTTTCGAGTTACAGCGTACACGCGCTAGAGGCCATGGTCATTGCTGCGACGCTGCCACTGTTTATGGTGCTCGTGCCGCTAGGTTTAGGCATGGCCGTCTTACTGCATGCGGTGGGGATGATGTACACCGTTTGCATACACTGCAATTATGATTTATGGCCTGCTTTATCCGACCAGCATTGGTTCAAAAAATTGCTCAATCACCCGACTTATCATCGTTATCACCACACGCTAGGTAACGTGAATTACGGCTTTACTAATCGGGTGTTGGATAAGTTGTTTGGAACGAATAAGGATTAATCGCGTTCGATCTTGAAGCTTGAACCCAAACTTTCCATTTGGCGCACCTGCGGCGCTATTGGCGTGCTGACGGCGCATTTTGGGCTATTTTTGCTATTTTTCGTTGCGAATAGCTTGCTATTTGAATTCATATTGCATGACCCAAATCAAGCCAAGTCAACATCGTAAGCGGATAGATTTTACGAGTCGTTATATATCCGTGTATATTACGGTTTTCCCGATGTTTCTTGGAGGCTAATATGTCGATTCCGGCGCTAAAGTTAGCATTTGCCAGCTTTCTGTTGGCAATAGCGGCGAATCTCGCTTATGCCGGTGATTTGACGGTATCTGCTGCAGCCAGTTTGACGAATGCCTTTAAGGAAATCGCTCAGCGTTATCAAGCCCACTATCCCGATGCAAAACTTGCCTTAAATTTTGGCGCGTCAGGTGCTTTGTTGCAGCAGATCGCGAAGGGCGCACCGGTGGATGTGTTTGCTTCTGCTGATCAAGAGACCATGGATGCGGCAGAAAAGCAGGGTTTGGTCGTGGGCAGCGAACGCCGCAATTTGCTTAAAAATAGTTTGGTGTTGATCGCCCCAAATGAAGGCGCGGATAACAAAATCACTTTGAAGCGCTTGCAGGATTTGCATCAAGTAGCGATTAAACGGATCGCGATTGGTAATCCGGCTAGCGTGCCAGTGGGGCGCTACACCGTGCATGCGCTCACAGCGGCTCAGTTGTGGCCGGCTTTGGAAAAGAAGGTGATTCAGACTCAAAATGTGCGTCAAGCTTTGGATTATGTGGCACGTGGCGAAGTCGATGCCGGCTTTGTATATGCGACCGATGCGGCGTTGATGCCTGATAAAGTCAACATCGTTTTTGAGGTGCCCTTGGATGTCGCGATTAGTTACCCGATTGCGCCAATTAAGGAGAGCAACAATAGAGTTGAGGCCAAGCGTTTTATCCAATTTTTGCTGTCGCCGCAAAGTCAGGCGATCTTGGCTAAATATGGTTTTCAAAAACCTTGATGGGATCCCGCTCGCATGAATTTTGAGTTGACCGCCATACTCTTGTCCTTAAAAGTCGCCGGTTGCGCGACCGCGATTAATCTCGTGTTGGGTGTCTTGGTGGGCTATGCCTTGGCGCGTCTGCGGTTCCCAGGGCGCAATTTGCTCGATACGGTGTTGACCCTGCCGATGGTGATGCCGCCGACGGTACTTGGCTACTATCTGTTGGTCTTGATGGGACGACGGAGTTGGTTAGGCGCTTGGCTGCAAGATCACTTTGGCTTTAGTTTTATCTTTACTTGGCAAGGTGCGGTGGTGGCGGCGTCTATCGTATCTTTCCCGCTGGTATTTAAGCCTGCTCGTGCGGCGTTTGAGGCGGTGGACGGACAACTGGAACAAGCGGCGCGCGTGTTGGGGATCGCGGAGATGGCGCTCTTTTTCAGAGTCACTTTACCACTCGCATGGCGCGGGATATTGGCCGGAGTTCTGCTGGGCTTCGCGCGCGCTTTGGGTGAATTTGGTGCGACTTTGATGGTGGCGGGCAGCATCCCCGGCAAGACGCAGACGCTGTCGATTGCGATTTATGAAGCGGTGCAGGCGGGGCAAGATGATGCGGCGAATACTTTAGTGCTGTTGACCTCGGCGTTGTGTATTGCGGTGCTGCTGATTGCGGGGAAATTAGCACCAGGGCGGGTGAGTAATCGCGACAATTAAATTGTGCCTAAGTGATTAGCGCGTCGCTAAGGCAAGGGCAAAATACTGAGAAAACAGCAAAGAGATCGCCATGCGTTTCGATATTCATTTTCAAAAAAAACTCACTTCGGAAAAACGCGTCTTTGAACTCGACGTACGCCTAACCAGCACTAGCGATCACCAGCGCATCGTTATTCTCGGCGAATCAGGCTCCGGCAAAAGTTTAACGCTCAAAGCGATAGCCGGCTTGATTACGCCTGATAGCGGTCATATTGCGCTAGGTGATCAGCTCTTTTTTCATCAACAGCGTCGCATTCGTCTAGCACCACAACAGCGACGCTTGGCCTATCTATTTCAAGACTACGCGCTGTTTCCGCATTTGAATGTGCGGCAAAACATTGCCTTTGGCTTGAGCAGATCGTGGCGCAATCCGCATCCACAAACGCCAGACCCCGATGTCGCGTATTGGCTAGATGCATTTCAATTGCGCGCGGTCGCAGATCAAATGCCCGATCAACTCTCAGGTGGACAAAAACAACGCACGGCACTCGCGCGCGCCGTGATTGCGCGACCGGCTGCTTTGCTATTGGATGAACCATTTGCCGCACTCGATCCTGCTTTGCGTAGTAGCTTGCGACAAGAACTAGATGCATTGCAGCGCAGCTTACGAGTGCCAATGATCTTGATCACGCATGATCCAGAAGACGCCGCTGTGTTTGGTGAACAAGTCTTGATCATGCGCGAGGGCCGCGTCACGCCAGCAAGCACTACTTCTGAAAGCAAAGATTAAAATGCCAAATCAAATTAAAGTCAGCCCCAAAGTAAAGCCCAAGTCCAAAGCGACGCCCACCGATAAAGACAACAACATCGCATTGCAAGGCGCCGTTTGGATGACCGTCGATGGCGAAAATTTTGGCGGCAAAGGACGCATAGAATTGCTGGCACACATCGCCGCCTCCGGTTCGATCACGCAAGCAGCCAAGGCCATCAAGATGAGTTACAAAGCCGCGTGGGATGCGATTGACAATATGAATAATCTAGCCGGTGAGCCTTTGGTCGAGCGCTTGACCGGCGGCAAAGGCGGCGGCGGTACGCGCCTCACACAACGCGGTCAGCAATTGGTCGATAATTTCAAACTCATAGAACAAGAGCACAAAGCCTTTATCGCGCAACTGAGCCAACACGCCGAGCATATCGCCGATGACTTTTTACTCCTCCAAAAAATGAATATGCGAACCAGCGTGCGCAATCAATATCGCGGCATCATCACCCACATTCAACTCGGCGCGGTGAATGACCAAATCGAAATGCGCATCGCGGGCAATCAAAAACTGATCGCGATAGTGACGCACGAAAGCTGCGAAGAGCTGGGACTGCAACTAGGCTCAGAAGTATTCGCCTTGGTCAAAGCATCCTCCATTATCGTGATGGTAGCGACCGAGCCTAGCGAACCTAGGCAAACTAGCGAGCACATCAAGCTATCGGCTCGCAACCAGCTAAGCGGTCTGATTTCACGTATACAAATGGGTGCCGTGAACACCGAAATTGTGATCGAACTACCCGGCGGCGCCTCCTTAGCCGCCACCATTACCAACGCTAGCTGCGCGGATCTTGGCCTAAGGCTAGGGCAAGCCGCGACGGGCATATTTAAGGCATCAAGTGTCATCATCGGCGTGCCGGCCTAGTTTGGTGGTGCCGAATCTTGCCACCGAGTCCAAATCAGCAGATTAAAAGTTTCCAAAGGGATTTGCGATGAAGACGGATGTACTTTTCGAGCGTGTTGTGATGCGAATGAGGCGCTAATAGCGCACTATGAGCAACGTAGCGTAGCAAAAATACCGAAAATGCGCCGTCAGCACGCCAATAGCACCGCAGGTGCATCGCATGGAGAATCTGGGGTAAATGTCCCCATAGTCCGTCCCCAATTCCCCCCAATTGATCCCAGTACAGATGCTTTTATCCCTGAGTCGTGGCAAGCTGTCACTTTCATTGATTGCCTAATTTTCGACTCCTATGCTTGCTAGCTTTGACCGTGCTACTTCGACGTCTGTGCCCGCAATCGGCGGCGCTACCCAGCGCTTATGGCCTTCGATTTTTGCTGTCTGGTTGCTGTGGACGATCCTGCTATTTTTGGCGACGTTTGCCAATCTCTATGACCTGCATCATGTCGGTGTGCCGGTCAATATTCCCCGTCAGTTGTCCAAGTTTTTTGTAATTCTATTGCCCTGGCCTTTGCTCAGTACCGGTTTGATGTTGGTTTTTTCGCGCCAGCGCGCAAGCATTCGATGGCAGCAGGCATGGAAGATTTTTCTGGTTCTGATGTTGGTGTTTTTGCCCTTGCACATCATTTATGAACATGCCTACTTTGTGTATCGCAGCCATCAGCACAGACCTAGCTGGGGAGAAATAATGCAAAAGATCTCGCCCTTGCAAATTTGGGTTGATGCGATGATTCTCTTATTTACGTTTTCTGCGCATTTGGCTTTCAGTTATTGGCATCAAAGTCGCCAACAATGGTTGATGACCAGTCAATCTCGACAAGAGATATTGGCCTTGAAGTTGCTGCAACTACGTTCTCACCTTGAACCTTATTTTTTGTTCAGCTCGCTTGAGGGAATCGAAAATCTGTTGATCAACGCCGAAGGTCCGATGGCAACACGCGCCTTGGCACGATTGAGTGATTTGTTGCGCTATGTTTTAGCGTCTGCGCAAGAGACCGAGCTGAGTATCGCTAGCGAAATCGGCTTTTTAAAAGATTATGTGAGCTTGCAAAATTTACGCTTTGCCAACCGTTTGCAATTAACTTGGGAATTAGAGGAAAGAGATTGGTCGGCACATCACATCCCGCCTTTATTGCTGTATCCCCTATTTGATTATGCGGTACGTCATATGCAAACGACCTTGCAACATGCGAGTGGACAGTTGCGAATTCAGGCGGGTATCGTGCAGCAGGTCTTGCACCTCAGACTAGATTTTAGTGGTGATACCGAATTAGCCCCAGTCATAACCGAAGAAATACAAGCAGCGCAGCAGCGCATCGCTTTATTGCGGGGCGAAGAGGCGGCGATTCGCTTTATTGATCACGCAGGTTCTGCAAACTTTACGCATGGTATCGCCTTAGATTTTCCCTTGACGGAGTTGAGTGATGCGTAGCGATAATCAAACTTTTCCCAAGCGCGAAACTGGCAGTTACCAAGCCTTGATGGTGATCTGTGCACTGTCATTTAGTCTGTGGACTTGCATTGCACTATTTCATGTGCTTGCCGTGTTTTTAGACGCAGAGACCAAAGATTTGACGCAATCTAAAGCGTCCATCCTGATGCAATACTGGCTGATTTTTTTTCCGCTGTCTTTGGGGAATTGCTTACTGGCCGTCGCCATATGGCGTCGGCCCGAGCAGATGCTCAAGCCGCGTTATATGATACTCAGCGCCTTGCTACTGGTCGTTTTGGGATTGCCCCTCATCACCGCTAATAAGGTGATGATTACATTGCTATTCGCGGATAAACCACTGACACTTTTTTTGCCGGAGTTAGCAAAGACTTCCGCCTTTGTGTTGTGGATAGACTTATTTTTGATTTTACTTTCCTACTTCTTGCAAGCGGGTTTCGCTGCTTGGCAGCGCACGGTAGCACGTGAATTGGAATGGATCTCGACGCAAAATGAGAGCATGGAATTGCGCCTGCAACTCTTACAAGGACAGCTTAAACCGCATTTCTTATTTAATGCGCTCAATAGCATCAGCGCATTGGTGCGTGGCGCGGATCGGCAATTAGCGGCTGCCGCTTTAAGACAGCTCAATGCCTTGCTGCGCTATGTGCTCGATTCGAGTAAGCATGAATGGGTCAGCGTTGACGATGAGTTGCAATTTGTGCGCGATTATTTGAACATGCAATTATTGCGCTTTGGCGACCGCATGCAGATTGTTTGGGAGGTCGAAGACTGCCATTGGCAGGAGATTCCTTGCCCGCCTTTATTGCTACAACCTTCGGTAGAAAATGCCATACATCACGGCGTCGAAACGCATCATGAGCAATGCCGAATTCAAATAGAACTCTTTAGGGAAGACGGTCAGGCCATTTTTCGTATTCGCAATGCGGTGTTCGCATCCACCAAAACGCGCGATGGACATGGATTGGGCATCACATCGACACGCGAGCGATTGCAGATACTGTACCAAGGGAAAGCTAGTTTAGCCACGACCCAGACAGAACGTGAATTTATCGCTGAGATCAGTATTCCTCAGCAGACCCTAGGTACTTCTTAAATTAAAAGCAAAAATGGACAAGCAAAAATATAAAGTTATGATGGTCGATGACGAGTTACCGGCACTGACCAATATGCAATACGCTCTAGCCGATCATGCAGATTGGATGCTAGTTGCCAGCTGTCACTCTACCGCGCAAGCACGTTTAATTCTGCAAAACGAAACCATCGACCTAGTGCTATTAGATATCGAGATGCCGACGCAATCCGGCTTAGATTTTGCACGTGAATTGATCCAATATCCACAGCCGCCTTTAATCGTCTTTATCACGGCATACAACAAACACGCGGTCAGCGCCTTTGAAATTTTTGCGCTCGATTATTTGCTCAAACCTTTTGATGACGAACGCTTTGCCGCCATGTTGGCACGCGCTAGGCTGTCGCTACAGACCAAACAGCAGTTGGCACAAAGCGCTGTCATGCAAGACTATTTCCTAGAAAAAGACGCCGAGAAATCGGGTGCAAGCACCCCCTACTTAAGCCATGTCGCGGTGCGTTCTGTCGGTAAGATAGAGCGTATTGATATCCATCAAATCATTTGGTTAAGTGCGGCAGCGAATTATGTGGAATTGCATTTAGTGGATCGCGTGATCTTGCATAGAACCACCATTTCATCGATGGAACAGCGCCTGCCGACTTCCCAGTTCTTGCGCTTGCACCGAACGGCGCTAGTTCGTATTGATGCGATGCGCAGTGTAGAGCTCGCTCACGATGGCGCCTATGCTGTGATCTTGACCAATGGCGATACCGTCAAGGTAAGCGATAGTCATATCAAAAAGGTCAAGCAAATATTAGCGCGATAAGGACGCTTCATCGCGCGCACTACAATTATTTCGCGATACGCCTGCGTGCAAAAACACCACAACGACTCCCATTTCATCCCCGCCTTGTTTGCATTGATCCCAGCACGAAAAAAGCGATCCCAAAGTTTTTGATGTTTATCCCGCCAAGCTAGCGAGCCGAAAAATCCTATGCCAAAGTCCTCTCCGCTGGACGACTTTGTCGATGGCTATTTGAAACAAGCCGCAGTGAAAACCGCGTCATGGTTCAAATCGCAGAAACCAGTTCGATTCATTTTTTGGAGGACATAGATATGTACAAAAAAAGACGTAGCGGCGAATTAGAGCGGGTTTCTTTTCAATCTCAATCAGAAAGCATGTTTGGGCGAAATTTATCTTCCAAAAAACGCAGTACCAAGGCGAACGATTTGCAGCATCAGCCTTTACTTCTAGCCTTACTCAATAAAACTTCTCAGGAATCACCCGCGTCAATCACGCACCGATAACACAACAACGACGCAGTAACAGTACATCAAGGAAAAATATGCAGAACCAGACTCAAAAATTTAAAAAGACCTTAGTAGCGCATGCCTTAGTGATGGCATTTGGGGTCACATTGACCACGCTAGCGGGCATGCAAGTCGCCTATGCGCAATCGAATGCCAGCGGTACCATCTATGGCAAAGTCGATGCCGCTGCAGGCGCGTCTATCACCTTGCAAAACACGGACACAGGCTTAAAACGCCTGATCACTGTCGATGCGGAAGGTCGCTACACGGCAACCGCTTTGCCACCCGGCCATTACAAAGTCGACTTGATCAGGGATGGTAAAGTCGCCAAGACTCAAGAGCTTGATATCATCATTGGCCAAGGTGTTGAAGCATCCTTTTTAAGCAGCGCGACGCAAACCGTGACCGTGTCTGCGGTGCGTTCTAGAATCGACGTTTCTAACACCAATAATGGAGCGATTTTTACTGCCAAAGATTTGGCGCGCCTCCCTATCCAAAACAATCTAACAGCGATCGCTTTATTGGCGCCCAACACCACCAAAGGGGATGCTGCGTACGGCAATGTTGCCAGCTTCGGCGGTGGCGGTGTCTCCGAAAACTCTTACTACGTGAATGGTTTTCCAGTCACCAATCCTTTGTCGCAAACCGGTTCAACCTCTTTGCCTTGGGGCGCGGTGCAACAAACCTCGGTCATCACCGGTGGCTTCGGTGTGGAGTTTGGTCGTTCGATTGGTGGTGTGATGAATATGACGACCAAGAACGGTACCAATAATTGGGAAGCCGGTGCGACTTTTAGTATCAGTCCTAATTCTTTGCGCGCAAAACGTGCAGATATTTATTACCCCTATAACGGCACTGTCACCGCACCGGATGGAAAAATTCGTTTTCGTACCTCCTCACGTGAAGATAGTGTCAAGCAATATGGCCTGACTTTGGGTGGCCCACTCATTGCGGATAAATTATTTGTGTTCGGCGCGGTAGAGAAAGTCGATAGCTACACCGGACAAGTCAACGGCGATTTGGTTGCCAGCAATTCTTTGAAAGACAATGGCTGGGCAAAAACCAATACCGAAACGCTGCGTTATTTGACCAAAATTGACTGGAACATTACCGATGATCATCGTCTGGAATTGACTTCTATAGGTGATCGCACCAAATCGGTGGTGGGGACTTATGGCTACGACAAAGTCAGTGATACGCATAACAATGTCAAGTTCACCGAAACGGCAGCAACCAATCCTGCCGCACTCGGCGCCGGTGCACAGACCAATATGCTGAAGTACACGGGGCAATTGACGCAGGATTTAACCTTGACCGCGATGGGTGGCCGCTTGAAAGCACCGCGTGGAGTAACGTATTTCGGTACAGACCCTAACGGGAGCAGCATCCATACTGTGACTTCCACCGTCGATGGACGCCAGCCTGATCTAAATAAACTCGGCTTGTACAACGTCAATGCAAATCGCTACGGCGGTAATTTGAGTCGCCCTGGTGAAGACAAGTTAGATTCTTTGCGTCTCGATCTCGAATACAAAATCGGCGCGCATACCTTGCGTGCGGGTCTGGATCGCAATGCGATTGAATCGGGCATGGCGGGCGTGAAGAGTTCAGGCAATGGTACCTGGACTTACCTCAAAGTGGATGGCGACCCGACCAAACCAGCTGAAGTCTCGAATGGTCGTCAAGCGATTGTGGCCAATTATGGCGGCTATGGCACACAGGGCTACTATGTCAATGAATTCATTTTTGATAGTTTGACTTCAGCCAAAGCCACACAGTCTGCGCAATATCTGGAAGATCGTTATCAAGCCACAAAAAATCTCTTGATCGTTGCTGGTTTGCGTAATGATCAGTACAGCAATTCCAATGGTGATGGCGAAAAATTCATCAACATGAAAAACCAGTTGGCGCCGCGTTTGTCAGCATCGTGGGACGTCAACGGTGATTCAAGTTTGAAAGTATTTGGTAGCGCCGGTCGTTACTATTTGCAATTGCCAACGCAAGTAGCAGCCCGCGCTGCGAGCCGTTCTACCTTTATGAACCAAGATTTCACTTACACCGGCATCGATAGCAATGGTCAGCCTACCGGTTTGAAAGCGATTAACGTCGCCTCATCCCCAGACGGAGAATCCGGTACACGCAAAGATCCGCGCTCGATTGCATCGCGTGATCTCAAGCCGAATTTCCAAGATGAAATGACTTTAGGTTTTGAAAAGGCAGTGAGCCCAAGTTTGAATTTGGGCTTGAAATTCACCTACCGTAGTCTTGGCGCGGGGATTGATGATACTTGCGACACCCGTTTGATTGCTGACTACTCCAAAAAAGCCGGTCTCAAGCAAGACGGCGCACCGCGCGATTACCTATCATGCTGGATTTTTAATCCGGGCGAAGCATCGACGATTTGGGTCGAAAGCCATAATGATCAAGGCGATGCGACAGGTAACGGTCGTTGGGTGACTTTCAGTGCAAAAGAAATGGGCTATCCAAAAGCTGAGCGCAAATATGCGGCGATCGATATGTTTGCTGAACATCCCTTCAGCAATTCCTGGTACGGTAAATTCAACTACACCTGGTCGCGCAGCAAAGGCAATATGGAAGGTCAAACCAATTCGGACACTGGTCAGCTCGATGTTGCCGTCACGTCCAATTGGGATTTTCCTGAGTTTATGACTTTCGCCAATGGGGTGTTGCCAAACGATCGTACCCACCAAGTCAAAGCATTTGGTTTCTATGAGTTGAATTCTGAATGGAGTCTCGCTGCGAATCTCTTGCTGCAATCCGGTCGTCCTAAAACATGCCGTGGTACCGATCTGGTGTCCGAGCACGGCGAAAATCCGAACTACCCTATTGGTGCAGAATGGGGTGGCCCGGGTTACGGTTCAGCCTATAGCTTTTGCGACGGCAAACCAGCACCACGTGGTTCTTTAGGACGGATGCCAACTGAAAAGCGTTTAGACCTGAGCCTGATCTACAAGCCGCAGCAATTGCAGGGTATGGTATTTGGTGTTGATTTGTTCAATGTCCTGAATGATCAATCTGCCTTAACCCGCAACGAGACCTATGGTAGCTCGAACGCTAAATTAGGCTCCACGTATGGCGGTGTGCGTCAGTATGCTGATCCATTGACCGTCAAATTGCGCGTGGAATATAACAAGAAGTTTTAAACGGGCTTAATTTAACTTGAGATAGCTGTAGATTTCGGCTGTAATTTTGGAGCTGTTTGCACTTAGTGCGAACAGCTCTTT
>CAYXJI010000004.1:0-6975 GCA_964465175.1 uncultured Burkholderiaceae bacterium
CGCGTGAGCCATCACACCCACGTCGACACCCGCCTGACTCAACAGGGTGGTAATTTGGCCGCGATGAGGGGTTTGGTGATTGAAGACATGCATGAGTAGCTGGAATAGTTGTTTGTTGTGAGGATTTCCTTTGATATCTAGATAAGATACTGGCATTTCTAGATCCTTGTCTTGCGCTTTTAGACTAAGTTGTATCAACATCGCGTCGAGCTTGTTGCGATAGTCGCGCAGCATGTCGAAGTCTTCAAATAGCGTTAAATCTAATGCCTGAATTTGCGGCAATTGCTTCGCAGCTTCTAATTCCCATGCTGGTGGGAAGTGAGCGCTCAAGCGTTTTATCCAAATAGTATCGGCCACAGCAAGATGATTCAAGGTGGCGAAAATAGAACCAAAAAAAGCGCCGCGATTTTCTCTCAATGCATACTCTGACAAACTGCCGGCAGTGTCATAAAGTTTTTGATTCATCCATTGATTGTAATGCGTCATTAGCTGTACATGTTGATCGAGTGCCATAAAATGTCCTTGACATGGGTGAGGTGATTTTTTGCTAGCTTACTTAGCTAGTTTGCGTCGCTAGTCTACAATAGCTTTTCTTTCCTTTCTTTCCTTTCTTTTCTTTTTAATTCTATTGGGTATGCTTGCGCCAATTGTATGAATCTCCCTTTTTTGAATGTTGATATGGATACTTTGCAGGCCTTGGCCTTTCATCGTGAATTGGTGGAGGCGCGCCGCTTAGTCAAGCATAGCGACCTATCTTTTGCCGCTGCTTTGGCGCAGGTGTTACATGCTGCTGCCGGAGCGTCGGGGCTAGATCAATTGGTGCAAGCGCGTCGACAGCAGCTAAATGCACTGGCAGAACTTAAGGCAAACAAACGTCTAGTCGCGCAGCAAAAGCATCAAGCTAAACAAGCTAAGTTGGCGATTCCGAGCGCGATGTGGTGTGCGTGGTTTGATGCTTCTGCTCGCCCCAATCCCGGTCCTTGTGCCATAGGCGCCGTGCTGCGCGCGCCCAATGGTCGTGAGTGGCAATTGATTCGTTGTATTGGTTACGCGGATAGTAGTTCGGCGGAATATCAGGCTTTGATTGCCGTATTGGCGTTGGCGCTCACGCAGGGTGCGCGCGATATCGTGATCTACGGTGATAGTCGGGTCGTGATTGATGACCTCGCCACTAGCACTCGGAATCACGCACAAGGTTTGGCGGCCTTGCGGCAGCAAGCAAAAAAATTGCTGCAACAAATTCACGGTGCGAGCTTGCAATGGATACCTCGCGCCCGCAACCAGCTAGCGGACAGTTTGGCACAGCGCGGATTTGAGGAAAACAGCACCATGGTTTATGCATCAGGTGATGTGGATGAAGTTAGGGCATTCTAAGTTCTATGCGGATTGAACTTAGAATGCCCTGAATTAACCATTCGCTTGAACTTTAGAAAATACCTTGCAAAGAAATCGATAACAGTTTGGAGTCGCCAAAGAAGGGGTAAGGGTAATGTGATTTATCTTTGGAAATATCGTATTGAATTTTCAGTGCAGTGTCCTTGTGAAAATCCCAGCGTAAAGACAGGTAATGTGTTTTTCGGCCTTCTGTCGGTTCATTGATGGTCGTGTATTGAGAATAAGTGTACATCGGCGTCCACGCACCAAATTGGTAACCGACGCCAAACAGCGCATATTTATACACATTGTTTAAACCCTTGCTTGCATCGACTTGTTGATAGCGATCTACTTCTGCCTTAATTAACCAATTTTTATAATCCATATTGGCTGAAACACCCATGATCTGTGTCGACTGATCATTCACAAGATATAGATTGCCACCACCAGGCTTGTCTTGCCATAAAGTGTCTTTGTAACGCATATACATGGCGCGCACATCGACAATGCCATTGTTGGCAGCGACCGAGAAGCCTAGAATTTTTTTCCAAGATTCATGGGTCGGTGTGGTGTAATAAATCAAGGTATCGTAGGCATCATTTTTTTGTGTATAGCCTCCAGTCCATGCTGAGACCGTGGTTGCCCATTCCGATTTGCCTAATTGCGCGCGATAGCTGAGATTCGCACCGTTGTAAGCATAGATAGGCCAACCGTAGACGTCGGGCGCAGGACGCACCCAAGGGTAGGCGTAACCGATGTAAAGATAATCACTGTAGTAGTACAAGGGAATGCGCATTTTGCCGGCTTGGAAAGTCCAAGGCGAATCTTGCTCTGGTGTCCAAGTCGCATAGGCCCAATCTATTGTGGGGCGTGATCCCGTGTTTGGATTATTGGCTCGACTGATGATCTGGGTGGTGGCGGAGAAAGTTGGGCTAAAATCTTTTTTCAGTTGTACGCCCACTAAGGACTCTTGATTGAACTGAAAACCTTTGTTTTTTTCATAGACGCCAGCATATTCCCACGCTTGCATAGAGCAAGGGCATTGCCACTGTTGGTAGGTCCACGGTGTGCTGCTATTGAGCGCGGAGCCGCTCAGCACTTTGGCGCCCGTTATACTATAAAAACCAGTTAGTTTGAATGTGCCGTCATCGCTCAGATCGCTTGCCTGACTTAGCGTGGGATAAAGCAGACAGATTTTTTCATTATTAAATCTCCAGGAAGAATTGTCGTCTGAATTGGATTAGGGGATCGATGCCACTACTTTGACACTGTCATCGACGGCAGACTTCTCGATATAGCCGATGGCGTTGACGTTCTCACGTATGGCCTTTTTAATCTCTTCACTGGTTTTGTATTCCTTGGGTGGTTTTCCTTTTCCGGTAAACACGATACGAGCCCAGATCGCTTGTACCTGAGGCGGTTCTTTTTCTAAGACTTTTTTATAGAATTCTAGGCGTATGGGAGAACCACTTGCCTGTTCCAATGGTGTGAATTGCACCGAACCACCGAGGAAATATTGTGCTGCTTGTGAGTTACTCATGCTCTTAATGTCGTTGTGCGGATTGACCACAATGACCAATTCGGCATAGACGGGAAGGGTAATGCTCGATAGTGCCGAGACCATTACCATAGTGCGTATCAACTGTTTCATAGATTTTCCTGTTCATCTTACAAGTCAGAATGAAAACCGCAGACCACAATACCACTAGGCAAATAAAACTAAATTCATTCTAGGACAATTTCAGGAGAAATTGGGTGTCTGTTGCCCCAATTCCACATTAAATGACTTTGTTTGATTTTCAATAGGCTGAGCATTCAGTAAAAAAAGTAAAATGCTAAATAGATTTGACAATAAGATCGACTGTGGCGCTGATACACGGCCGCTAGATCAATGAGGTCAACATTGATGCGGTCTGAAATTTTGTGATAGACAGAGCGCAACTGTTTGTGATTATGTGTGGTTGCTGCAAAAATGACGTTGATTCGCTTAGCTAGGCTCTCGATGAACAATGCAATCCAAAAATTTCTTCACTCTCTGATAGGACAATTCACGCTGGTCATCGTGTGCTCCTTTTCTTTCCTGATTTTTGGTGTGATTTACGATGGCAATCGAACCGTTAAAGCGGCACTACTGCAGAACGTCAAATCTAGTATTGATCAAACTTCTCAATTACTCAATTTATCGGCATCGACTTCTTTGGCCGTAGGTGATTTAAGTACGGTGCAGATTTTTTTCAAGGAACTGCTGCGGGATGACGACACGAATGGCATCAGTTATGTTGTGATTGGTGGTGACGACGGCATTTTGTTGGTCAATACTTTGCGTGATAAAAAAGTCTTGCCCGCCCCGAGTGATTTGACCCACTTGGAAGATGCGATCACCAGTGGCATCGTCCACGTACGCAATCCGATTTTATTGAACCAACAAAAAATTGGATTTTTGCAATTTGGTTTGTCAGTCAAAAATTTAGTCGGTGCGACTGCCCATGAACAACGTAATTCCTTGATCAGAATTCTCTCTATCTTATTGCTTATTTTGGGCATTATTTTTTTCTTTGGACGACGCTTCTCCATGCGCTTGCATGATATGGCGCAAGCGAGTCAAGAAATTGCGTCGGGCAATTATCAACAAATGATCGTGGTGACAGGGCGAGATGAGTTATCGGTACTGATGGATCAATTTAATTTGATGGCATTTCAAGTCAGTAAAAAAATTCAAGAAGTGACCGAGTTGAATCTCAGTTTAGAAACGCGTGTGGGCGAGAGAACCAGCGACCTGGCGCAAGCGAATCGACGCTTAGAAGCCAATCTTGTCTCACTCAAATCCACACAGGAGAAATTAATTCAGTCGGAAAAACTCGCTGGTTTAGGCTCCTTAGTTGCTGGTGTGGCACATGAACTGAATACCCCAATAGGCAATGCCTTGACGGTGGTTTCTACAATGGGAGATAAACACACGGAGTTGCGACGATCTTTGCAAGAGGGGACAATAAAAAAATCGAAGCTGGAACAATATGTAAAGATGCTTGAGGATGCGACGCACTTACTTGAGGTGAATATTGTTAGAGCGGCGGAGTTGATACGCAGCTTTAAAACAATTGCGGTAAATCAATCTAGCGAGAAACGTGCGAACTTTACGCTACGAGAATTATTTGTTGCCTTAGAACCGACTTTGCGTTTGCAGTCCAAGCACAAAGCGATACGATTTGAAATTGATGTTGATGAGGAATTGCGTTTAGATAGTTACCCAGGTGCTTTAACCCAGGTCATCTTGAATTTGTATGGGAACGCCATCTTGCACGGTTTTGATGGTCGTGATGAAGGTGAAATTTTATTGCAGGCAAAGATAGAGGAGGCAAATACGGGCTTGATAAAAATCATTTTTTCAGATGACGGCGTAGGCATCAGTAGTGAAAATAAGTCTAAGATTTTTAATCCATTTTTTACCACCAAGTTAGGGCAAGGCGGCTCGGGGCTAGGCCTGCATATTAGCTTTAATATTGTGAATAATATTTTGGGTGGAAGTATCAAAGTTGAGTCCAACACGCAAGGTTCGCAGTTCGTGATTTTGCTACCAGTTGTCGCACCTATTTTGATGATGGGGGATGCCGATTCATAATAAATTTTATTGCGCCCAGGCGCGCCCAAGTGACTTCCCATCACAAAAGAAATCAAAATAAAATAAAAACAGAAATCCAATTAATTTCAATAATTTAAAAATCAAGTAGGAGACAATATGATTGATGCGAGTAGTGGCCGCGATGGTGATAGCGCGGCACCCGATATACGGTTGGTAATAGACCAAAAAACTGCTTTCCCACCGGTGGCAAGGATAGGTGCTTTTCGGGGTTTTCATTGGTTGTACTTAGGGTGGCAAGACTTTAAAGCGGAACCTATGGTGGGTCTCTTATATGGCCTGTGTTTTGCTGCGATGGGCGGCATACTAAAAGTAACGCTGTCCAATGCGCCGCAGTATCTGTCAGCCTTGACTTGTGGCTTTTTGTTGGTGGGACCCTTATTGGCTTTGGGTTTGTATGACGTGAGTCGCCGTATTGAAAATTTGCGCTCGGGCATGCTAGGTAGTGTGTTTTCCATGCGCGGGCGGTGGAGTAATATCGGCACTTTTGCCGTGGTATTGGCCGTAATTATGATGGTGTGGGCGCGTGCCTCTTTAGTGATTTTTGCCCTGTTTTATAACAAAGGGATGCCGACCATGGAGGGCTTTTTAGCCAATTATTCTCTTTGGAAAATGTCGAATTCTTGGTGGTATACGCTTGCGTAGGATTTATTTTCGCTAGCATCGTGTTTGCCATTAGTTGGGTCTCGATTCCCTTGATGCTGGATAGGGATACTGATGCCATCACCGCGATGATTATTAGTATCGTTGCCTTGTTTGTGAATGTGCCTTTGACGATGGTGTGGGGTTTGACCATAGTTGGGTGCGTGGTCTTGGGTTTCATGACTTGGAATCTGGGTTTTATTATTGCGATGCCGATAATTGGACATGCTACTTGGCATGCCTATCGTGAAGTGGTGGGGCCAGCTTCTGATCAGCGCAGCTGAAAAGGCACAGCGTATATTTATGCTGTGCCTTTTTTGCTAGCGCCTTTTTATTTCAACGGTGGAATAGCTTGCGGTACCAAGGCCTTGATAGGCTGCTCCTTGAGTTTTTTCTGCAGGTAGTTGATTGCGGCTTCCAATTGCTTATCTTCACCTTTGAAACTCGCATTCGGCAGATTGTCGACTTCGATATCGGGGGCGACACCGACGCCTTCCACCAGCCAGCGGCCATCTTTGGCATCGAATTGCGCGTTTTCAGCGGCACGTACCATGCCGTTGTCGCTTAAGGTATTTCTATCGGAGAGCCAGACTCCCGCGCCTGCCGTGCGTTTGCCGACTAAGGGACCGAGCTTGAGTGCCTTGACACCCGCCGCGAAGGTTTCGCCATCCGAGTAGGTTAATTCATCGATCAAGACCACCAGATGTCCACGGAAAGTTTGCTGCATATTGGCGTAGGGCTGATTGCCAGCGGATGACCAAAATGCCCACGCCTTGCGCAAGAGTTTTTCTATGATCCAACTATCTATATTGCCACCGTTGTTGCGACGTACGTCGATGATCAGGCCATCACGATCAAAGTTGGCATAGAAATCGCGGGCAAAGCTGGCAACATCGGCAGGCGTCATGGCGCGCAGGTGCAAATAGCCGATTTTACCGTTGGAGCTACTGTCGACTTTGCTGGCCAAACTTTGTTCCCAATCGCTATAACGCAAATTCGCCTGCTTCTGCATATTGATAGGGGAGACCAAGATCGCTTTACTGCTATTGCCGCGTTTGACTTGCATCAATACTTGCTTGTCGGCCTGATTCAAAAGTAGATCGGCAATATCACGTGCGGCTAGGACATCTTTTCCATTGATCGCCGTGATGATGTCGCCGCGCCGCAGCCGGTAACGCCGGCCACCGCGCCCAGCATCGCGTTCTGCGGGCCCGCGCACGCGCACGCGACGGTGGCCCCGGCGATGATGGCCGACAGCAGCATGGCGGCGATCAGCGTGATGAACGCTCTCATTGCTCGATCTCCTTCACCGCCCACCCTTC
>CAYXJI010000004.1:6985-9975 GCA_964465175.1 uncultured Burkholderiaceae bacterium
AAAGACTGCTGCGGCGTCACCGTCAGTCCAGACGCCATTTTTGACGTCCAAATCTGGCTTGTCTAAGGGCGCGCGTTGTGAAGGCAAGTCTGGTTCGCTACGATATATATGATCGATGCGATAGCCATCCGCGATTTTGCTGAGTACGGCACCTAGACCTGCTGCTTGTCCATCTGGCGCGGCACGGCGCACCTCGCCAGGGCGCACTTGAGAATGTAAAGAGCTGACTTCACTTACCATTAAGCCCAGCACGTCGTTCAATTCTGCGCGATCCGTGATGCGATCAACTAGCGGTGCGTATTTTTCTCTTACTTTGAGCCAGTCCACACCGCGCATATTGGTGTCGTACAAGAAATCACGGTGCATGCGCCAAGCATCCATATACATCTGCTTCCACTCTTGGCGTGGAAGAGAGCTGAAGCTCCAGTCCTCAATTTTTATTTTCGCCTTGCTCAAATCTCCTGGTGCTTTGGGGGCTGCATCGACCACGTAAAAATCGCCATTGCCTGCTCCCATGTGGACGAACACACGTTTCTTATCGAGTGACAAATCGAAATTGCGAATACCCGCCGCGAAAACTTCTGCTTGTGGTGAGGTTTTGCTGATGGCCAATGTTTTTAAATTGCTGCGACTGCGGTCATTGGCATCGCGTTCCATGAAGTACAAGCGTTTGTCGTCGGCGATCAGGCGGCGATAGTTGCCCGGTGCAACAGGCAGCTCGTACAGACGCTCTGCGAGTCCTTGGTACACAATGGCAATGCTTGCTTTTTTCGCTGGTGCGTTGTTTTGTGCGCTGTTTGGGGCGGCCTCAGGTTTTTTGCTAGCGTCCTTATTTGCTTCCGCGCTTTCTGTTTTTTCGGTAGACTTATCTGCTGACTTATCCCCGTTTTTACTTAACTCATCGTCCGGTTTAAAAGGAAAGCGATTGCCCGGTTGCAGAGCCAGTGCGAAGATGCCTGCGCGTTTATCGAAATAGGTGCCCATGTTGCGATCACCCCAAGGTGCGCCAATGCCGGGTTGGAAATTGCGATTCGATAAAAAATACAGCCATTTGCCATCGGCGGAGAACGCGGGCGATTCAGATTCATAACGGTCCGTGGTGACAAAATGTGTTTGTTTGCTGTCGATGTCAATCAGGCCTATTTGATTGCGCCCTTGCGAGCTATTACCGCGTACCATCGCCAGTGTTTTGCTATCGGGTGACCAAACAATTTCGTCGTGGGTGCCATTGCCGCCTTTGGCCGCGTCGTCAATCACCACATTGGATTTGGTCGACAAATCAAGCAACCAGAGTCGGCCACGTTTATCGGTATGCGCGAGATATTTTCCATCGGGTGAGGGACTCATCGTTAGTCGGTGCGTTTCACCATCTTTGGTCAATTGTTCTGGCTTGCCATTACCATTGCTTGGGAAGCGCCAGATTTCATTTTCACCTGTGCTATCGACGAAGGCATAAACGTAGCGGTCATCATGGGAGAATACCGCTTCGCGCGCTCTGGCGCCGTCGGGTAAATTGATATCGACACGGCGCTGAGTTCCCGTGCCGGCGATAGTCATCTGACCGCGTGCAGTGAAGACCAGTTTTTCATCTTTCCCCGCCACTTGAACATTGGTCAAAAACTCCAAAGGGTTTTTGATATAACGTTGCCGTGACTGATCAAAATCAGAGACCAAATCAACATTGATTAATTTATCGCTTGCTCCGTCTAAATCGATGACATGCAAATTGGCACCTAATTGATAGACGATTTTGCCGTCACCTATTTGTGGGTTTCTGACTTCCCATTCTTTGTGCTTGGTCACCGCACGGGCATCGCTGCCATCGAGATTGGCAGCGTAAACATTGTAGGCGCCATCGCGATCACTTAAGAAATATAGGCGATTTTTCCACAACATAGGGCGACGGTTATTTGATTTTTCTTTGGTGAAAATATTGACTGCCTCGTCTTTGCCGTTTACGTCAAATTTCCATAGCTGCGCTAGACCACCTCCACGATACATTTTGGCATTGTCATTACGGGTGTGCAGCCCAAGGCGGGTGAAGTACAAGGTTTTGCCGCTTTCATCCAATGCCGCTTCATTGGCGTCAGTGACCGGGAAAACACGACGTTGCATACTTTGCGGATGGATGGCGGCGATGACGGTTTGTGCGTTGGGTCCAACTTGATTTTGACTCGTGACTAAGACCTCACCTTGAGCGCTCCAACCCAACACCGTAACGGCCGTATTTTCAAAGCTGATGCGCTTAGGGATGCCGCCTGAGAAAGGCATCACATAGGCTTCTTGCGCACCCTCGTAATTGGCAGAAAACGCAATCCATTTGCCGTCGTGCGAAATGGCGGGATTAGTTTCCGCACCTAAATGCGTTGTTAAACGTTGCGCGGCGCCGCCAGTGATGCCGACTTTCCACAAATCGCCTTCTGAGGTAAAAACCACGGAATCAGCACGAATCGTAGGAAAACGGACATAGGCATTGTCATTGGGTACCGCATAAGCGGAGGCAACGATTCCGCCTAAGGACAGGCTAAACAAGAGCGAGCGAAAGGGACGACGGGGGCGAGTTTTCATATTGTTGGACGAATAGGGTTAGAGAAAATTGAAGCGAAAAAAGATGAACTAAGGAAAATGTTTGATTATTATTAATGGCGCGATGAAAGAAACTTGAAAGTTACTGACAATAAACGCCGTTTTTTACAAAAAATCAGACCAATATTTGACGAATTAGTTCTCTACATAGCAAACGAGCCCACACAATTTGTTTCTAAACTGCGCAAAACAGTTTTTATCTTTTGTACTCCTTACATTGTATGGTTAAATGTTTAGGTGATTCAAAATAGGACGACGATGATAGCTTTTCGATCTGCCATTTCCGCATCGACTAGATTTATATTTATCTTGTCTAGGCTGGTGCTCTTTTTGATTGCGATTGCGGCTGGTGTGATTAGCTTGCTGGTTCAGGCCGACAACGCTGTTCCTACCATTACCTTAGT
>CAYXJI010000004.1:9985-12169 GCA_964465175.1 uncultured Burkholderiaceae bacterium
CGGGGAGGATGAATGGTACCCTTACTCTGCCTACAAAGATGGCAAATTGCAAGGGCTTGCCGTCGACATTATTGAAGCAGCCTATGCCGCTGTGAATGTCAAAGTTCAGTTCAAAACGGCGCCTTATGTACGCTGCATAATGCTAGCGGAGAGTGGTCAAGAATTAGGCTGCTTTGACAGCCTAAAAGATAGCAAGCTGATTAAAATCCACTTGTTTCACCAAGAACCAATTTTCAAAGCAGAGATCGGCATTTATGCCAGAGCCGATTCGACAGAAAGCAAACTCGGTCCGCGCGCACTAAAAAACAGACATGTCGGTGTCACGCATGGCTATACTTATTCGGATGAGGTCGATGGCGATCAATTAATCCTGCGTGAAGTGGCACCAACGGATGTGTCGAATCTGCGTAAATTGCTACTCCATCGTTCAGAATATTCTCTAGTGTATACGCGGGTTGTGGACTATCTAGTGAGTAAACATCCCGCTGAATTCAAAAATAAGATTCGTCAGGTTGGAAGTCTAAGTCAACGCGATTTATTCGTTAGTTTTTCAAAGCGTCGCCCCGAATCGATGAAGTTTGCGAATTTACTCGATGCAGGTTTGCGTAAGATAAAAAAGAATGGCGTGTATGTGGAAATAGAGCAGAAGTGGCGCACGCCTGCTCCTTAAACCGAGATTTTCCATTAGGCGCCCAATGGAAAATTTCGGTTAAATACAGCGATCTACTGGTCAATAATTAATAACCTATCGTCTGCGCCGCTTCATGAACCAATTGTTTGAATAAATCGTGGCGCATGCCGCTGATTTTTCCCTGATTTACGGCCTCTAGTACTGTGCAACCGGGTTCCGTATGATGGTGGCAATTGTAGAATTTACAGTGACCCAAGTGTGGCAAAAATTCGGGAAAAGCGCGTTCTAACATGCCTTCGCTTAAATGATGTAAGCCGAATTCTTGAAAACCTGGTGAGTCAATCACATAAGTCGGTTTGCCTGCAAACTCCTTCATCTGAAACAAACGTGTGAAGGTCGTCGTGTGTTTGCCAGTATCCAAAGCTGCTGAGATTTCGCGGGTGGCGATCTCGGCATCGGGAATCAATAGATTGATCAATGAGGATTTTCCCATACCTGACTGACCGATCAAAATCGTGCTTTGCCCTTGTATTAAAGACAGCATTTTTTCGCGCGTGGCTTCCGCCTGTGCTGTGACGGAGACTTCATGCACGGGGTAACCCAGCGCGGCATACAGGCCGACTCGTTCGCGCGCTTTTGGCAAGCTGGTGGTGACGTCGATTTTATTTAAAACGATGTGTGCTTTGATGCCAGACGACTCTGATGCGACCAATGCACGTGAGATCAAATCATCAGAAAAGCTAGGTTCGGTTGCCACTACCACGATCAATTGTGTCAAGTTTGCTGCTAGCATTTTTGATTTATATTGGTCGGAGCGATACAGTAACGTCGTGCGCGGCACGATGGACTCAATGACGCCTTGATTGGCTGAGGTCATTTGATATTCAACGATATCACCCACCGCCACATCACTTTTTTTTCCACGTGTCACGCAGTGCAATTTAATGCCGTCCGCTTGGATCAGATAATGACGACCATGCGCCGCGATCACCGTACCTTGTTCGGTCGGTGCCGACTTTTTTTGCGGAGAAAATTTCTTAGACATGCAGCGCGCTTAACCGAAAGTTTGAGTGAAGATGACGTCGAGCTTAGCGGCGCAGATGAAATCATTTTCTGAGATACCACCTTTGCCCGCATTGACTGTGTGCGTGTCAAATTTCACCACACAACGGTTATAAGTGACCACTAATTCGGGATGGTGATCTTCTTCGTGCAGGGTGTAAGCGATGGCGTTCACGAACGCGAGAGTTTCATAATAATTCTTAAATTGATAGGTCTTAACGATACGCGGACCATCTTGCGTCCATCCTGGCGTTGCGGCGAAATAAGCAGGCAATTCTTGGTCTGGTAAACCGATTTCGGTGTGGGCAGATTTTTTTGCTAAGAGATCAGAGGTTTTCATAGAAGTGCAAATGAGAGTGAAGAGTGAATAATAAAATTAGAAGAACTAAAGCTCAGCTCAGCGCTTGTTGATGAAAATGCGCAATCCGTATGGAAGCAGGCGGATGCGAATCATAAAAAGCAGAATGGATAGGATCGGGTGTTAAATTCGA
>CAYXJI010000004.1:12179-15711 GCA_964465175.1 uncultured Burkholderiaceae bacterium
GTCTGCATTCGTATGTTTCACCGCAAAGGCATCTGCTTCAAATTCATGTTTGCGTGAGCTGATGGACGTTAATGGCGACAGTATAAAAGTGAAAACAGGCAGGCTCAACATAAAGAGGATTAAAGCCATCGCGCTATTTGAGCCGGCGAATGAAATAGGATCAACACTTAGTCCGGTATAAAACCAGATTTGCTGTTTTAAATAGCCAAGCAGGGCGAGGAAGCCTAGCGAGACGGCGAACATCACTACCATCCGTTTGACGATGTGCTTCAATTTAAAATGCCCTAGCTCATGCGCCAACACCGCTTCGACTTCTTGTGGCGTTAGGCGTTCGATCAAGGTATCAAAAAACACGATACGCTTGGTTTTTCCGAAACCAGAAAAATACGCATTCCCATGCGCGCTGCGTTTGGAACCATCCATTACAAATAAACCGCTGGAAGCGAAGCCCACCCTTTGCATCAGCGCCTCGATGCGAGTGCGTAAAGCCTCGTCGGCGAGTGGTGTGAATTTGTTAAACAAGGGCGCGATCCAGGTTGGGAAAATTAGCATCATCAAGAGTTGGAATCCGCTCCACACCAACCACGCATAAAACCACCACAAATTACCCGATTGATCCATTAAGCTGATGATGACCCAGACCAAAGGTAAGCCGATGGCCGCACCGAGTAGACTGCCTTTGATCATGTCGGTAAAGAATAATTTTAAGGTCATCTTATTAAAGCCAAATTTTTCTTCTAAGACAAACTGACGATACAGGTCGAATGGCAAATCGATCGCGCCACTGATCAATGCAAAGGCAGCGATCAGGCTGAGTTGATAAGTCATGCCATCACCCAAGTAGCGAAACAAAGTTGTCGCTAATAATTGCAATCCACCAAATAAAGTGAAACCGAGTAAGACCACAACGCTGACAAAGAGCGAAATCAAACCAAAGCGTGTTTTGGCAATCGTGTAGTCCGCTGCTTTTTGGTGCGCTTCGACACTGATCTTTTCAGCGAACTCAGCTGGAACCGCCGCACGATGTCGGGCTACGTGACGCAATTGGCGAGATGATAGCCAAAATTGCAAACTCACCGTAACAGCAAGAAAAACAACGAATAAAACCGAAAACGTATAGGAATTCATGGGAAAATGCTGCTTTATCAGAAAAATGTTTGCGGCAATTATTTTTAATCATTTTAAAAATGCAAAAAAAATGCCAAAAGTAATAACAAAATAAGGTTCTAGGAAGAATTATGTCACAAGAGCGCGATATCCAAGCAAATGAAACTACGAGTGTAGTGGCTGCCAAACCAGCGAAACCGAATGAAATGAATTTAATTTGGGTCGATATGGAGATGACAGGGTTAGATCCCGACACCGATAAAATTATCGAAGTGGCCGTGGTTGTGACCGATATGCAATTAAATGTCTTGGCGGAAGGCCCTGTGTTTGCGATCCATCAATCTGATGCGGTCTTGGATAAAATGGATGCTTGGAATAAAGGTACGCACGGACGTTCCGGTCTGATCGACAAAGTAAAAGCATCCACAGTCACCGAAGCCGAGGCTGAAAAAGCCTTGATAGAATTCTTGAAAGCCTACGTGCCAGCAGGTAAGTCGCCTATGTGCGGCAACACAATTTGCCAAGATCGCCGCTTTATGTTCCGTGGTATGCCAAAACTGGAAGCTTTTTTCCACTATCGCAATTTGGATGTCTCCACGCTGAAAGAACTGTGCCGTCGTTGGAAGCCAGCTTTGTCCAGTGGCTTTAAAAAACATCAAAAACCTCCGGCATTAGCCGATATTATTGAGTCCATCGAAGAGTTGAAATACTATCGCGAGCATTTTATTAAGGAATAGGACTTACGCAAAACCGCCAAAGCGTCGTTGTTGCTGGGTCGCCGTGCTTACGCGCTGTCGTCGTTGGCACACCTAGCGGTGATATTTTTGCCTAAGTCCTAAAAAATAATCCTAAATTGAGTTGCCGACCAAAAACAAAAAAGGCTGACGATGATGTCGGCCTTTTTTAATGCTCCAGCCGTGTCCTGAACCACTAATACGAATTTAAACGCCCAACAATTCCACCTCAAAAATCAAAGTCGCATTCGGTGGAATCACGCCGCCAGCGCCGCGTGGGCCATAGCCCAAAGCGGCAGGAATCGTCAACACGCGCGTGCCACCGATTTTCATGCCTTGCACGCCTTCATCCCAGCCCTTGATAACTTGCCCCGCGCCCAAGGCGAATTCAAAAGGATCGCCACGATCTTTGCTGGAATCAAATTTCTTACCTGCGCTGCCGTCCGGATTTTGTAGCCAGCCTGTGTAATGCACTAGCACATTTTTTCCAGCAGTGGCTTCTGCGCCTGTGCCTTCGACTTTATCTTCATATTGCAAACCGCTGACGGTAGTGATTGCTGACATAGTGTTTCCTTAAATCTAAGAGAGAATGAAAATGAGAAAGGCGAATTTTCGCTAGCCGCTATTTTAGTGCAAAAAGTGATGCAAGGCCTATGACCTGTAGACCGTTGTCGTTCTTGTTTGCTGGTCGCAATTGCAAGGTAGAATAGCGCTTCATTTTTCTATTTTGCTCGCTTTCTTAAAGGTCGTTACGATGCATTTACAAGAAGTCATGCGCTCATGGGCGCGCGCCTTGGCAGCACAATTTCGTTTCAAAATCCTTCTCCTTAGTCTGATTCCCTTGTTGATTTCGCTCTGCTTTTGGGGTGGCTTGATGGCTTGGCGTTTGCAGGCGCTATTTGACTTTATTCAAAGCTATTTTTCTGAACACAATGGTTTTTCCTCTGCGAGCGCTGTCTTAAATTCACTGGGTCTACTCGCTTTAAAGACGGTCATAGTGCCTTTGCTAGCCATGTGGACTTTGCTACCCTTGATGATTATGAGCTGCCTCGTATTTATAGGTGTGTTGGTCATGCCTAGTATCGCCAATCATATCGGCGCGCGCGATTATCCTCAATTGGAAAAGCGTCAAGGCGGGTCATTTTTGGGTGGACTAGGCTATTCACTCGGCTCCCTTTTTTTGTTTGTGTTTGCTTGGGTCGCGACTTTGCCTTTAATTTTTATTCCGCCCATTTATGTGTTGGTACAACCATTGCTGTGGGGGTGGTTGACTTATCGCATCATGAGCTACGATGCTTTGGCTAGCTTTGCTGATGCGGATGAGCGTAAAAGCTTGGTGGCGATGCATAGACCGGCCTTGCTTGTGATCGGTTTGGTGGCGGGCTGGGCCGGTAGCTTACCGTCCATGTTGTGGATGGGGGGCGCCATGTCGATGGCTTATGTGGCTTTTTTCCCTTTTTTCGTCAGTATGGCGATCTGGATGTATCTAGTAATATTTATTTTTACGGGTGTGTGGTTTCAATATTATTGTCTCGCTGCTTTACAAAAAATGCGACTAGCTCAATTGGAAAACGACATTGTTTTGGAAAGTGTAGCGAACTAAGTTTGTGTTCTAAGTAATGACGAATGACAAATGACGAATTACTAGTATCAATTTTAAAATTATGGAGTAAGTTATGGCAATCGGTCTC
>CAYXJI010000004.1:15721-32167 GCA_964465175.1 uncultured Burkholderiaceae bacterium
AAATTTTATCGGGAAAGCGTGTTGATCAGCATTTGCCGAAAGTGATAGAGCTGCTCAAGGAGCGTGGTTTAAGTTTGGATTGGGCCGAGTATGTGGGAGATGACCGTGCTCGAATTACCACCATCCTACAGCGAAGTTTCGCCAGTGGCGACATCGTTTTTAGTACTGGAGGTATTGGTGCCACGCCGGATGATCATACGCGACAATGCGCGGCGGCCGCCTTGGGTGTGCAAACGGTATTGCATCCGGAAGCGAAGCTGCTGATACAACAGCGCATCATGGAAACCAGCGCGTCAGCAGCAACGCCGGTCGACCTGAATAGTCCAGATCAATTGCAAAAACTTAAAATGGGTGAGTTCCCCGAGGGCGCTGCCATCATTCCGAATTCGTTTAATAAAATCCCTGGTTTTGCCATACGCGAGCATTACTTTGTGCCGGGCTTCCCGGTCATGGCTTGGCCTATGATCGCCTGGGTTTTAGATACGCATTATTCAGATTTATTTCATCAGCAAGCGCGCGATGAAAAAGCGGTGCTGGTATTCGAAGTCGCCGAGTCCCTATTGACACCCATGATGGAAGCTTTAGAGTTGAAATACCCACTGGTGAAAGTATTTAGCTTACCGAGTGTCGGTAGTGAAACGATCCGTCGTCATATCGAGTTAGGGGTGAAAGGCGAACCTGAGCAAGTCGCATTAGCGTTCGCCGAGATGCTCGTGGTTTTGGATCAGTTTCAGGCGGAATATCGCCCAGCCTGAATGGGTTTCGTGTCAACCGTGAACCTGAATTCACTATTGGAATAACGATGTCGAAAATCAAATTTACGCTGTTTTCCTTACGTGATGCCTTGTTTGCGTTTGGCCCTATCGTATTGATGGTGTCGGCAGTTATTGTTGCGGCCTATTATTGGGTGGATCCTGCTCCGGGGCGCACCTTGGATTTTAGTGCTGGCGAGGACAATACTGCTTATCAAGATTTTGCTACTAAATACGCGGCGGAGTTGGCAAAAAATCAGATTACTTTGCGCATCCATAAATCACAAGGTTCGCAAGAAAATTTGCATCATATCAGCGATCCAGATTCGAGCATCGACATCGGTTTCGTTCAAAGCGGATCAACCAATCAAGCTGATGCCGAAGCAAAAGGTTTGGTTTCCTTGGGGAGTTTATTTTATGAACCCATTTGGATTTTTTACAAAAGTAAAAAAGACTTTGCTAGCCTAGAAGAGCTCAAGGGAAAGCGGGTCAACGTGGGACCTGATGGCTATGGCGTGCGCGGCTTATTTCAACAAATCTTGTCGGTCAATAATTTGGAAGAGAGTGATATCCAAATACAGCAATTAGAGAGCACACCTGCCGCAGTTGCCTTTATCGATGGCAAGCTCGATGTCTTGGTGATGAGCTCTGCTTCGGATTCGCTGCTGGTACAAATGTTGCTGCAAACGCCGGGAGTTAAATTATTTGATTTTGTGCAGGCAGAGGCTTATACCAGACGGTTTCCTTATTTATCGCATGTGGTATTGCCACGCGGGATTGTGGATTTGGGACGTGATATCCCAGCGCGTGATTACCATTTAATTTCTCCCACTGCGACCTTGGTCGCCCATGAAAGTTTGCATCCGGCTTTAATTAGTTTATTTTTGCAAGCTGCGAAAAAAATTCACGGTGGCGCGAATTGGTTTAGTCATCAGGGCGAGTTTCCATCGGATCGCTATACGGAGATCGCGGTAGAGAAACAAGCCGAAAAATTTTATAAAAATGGACCGCCATTTTTACAGCGCTATCTCAGTTTTTGGATGTCCAATTTTTTAGAACGAATGTGGGTGGTGTTGTTGACTTTAGGCGCCCTCGCATTACCTTTGTCTAAAATTATTCCGCCGCTGTACGTGTGGCGTATTCGTTCACGGATTTATCGTTGGTATGGTCAGCTCAGAGCGGTTGAGCAAGCGATAGATGAGGCGACGCCGAAGCAGCGTAAGCAGATCGCTCTGGAACAGTTACAACGATTAGAAGAGATAGAGCGAAAAGTGAATCATATTTCGATTCCACTTTCATATGCGGAGGAATTGTATGGTTTGCGTAGCCATATACATTTTGTACGCAATCGCATTAATGGGGCTAGTTAACCCCATCAGCACAGAGACACACGAAATTGTAAGACGGAGGGGAGTATCTTACTTTTTCACAGGTAGTGTGTGTCTCTGTACATCAGTGGTCTGGCTCAGACTGGTTGCTGAAGTTTTAGTTCACAGCAAATTGTCTATAATTTGTAAGCGATCTCAGTGGCTAAATTTGTGGCTCTATTTGTTGATTGCCTAGAGACTGTTTGTTTCGCTTTTTTTCGCTTGCAAAAGAGTGTCTGCATTTTTGCGAATGAACGCCAAAATTACTTGGCGAGGCTTACCAGACGGGATGTACGGTATTGTTGATTGCTACTTTGCGCAGGAAAGGAACTTTTTTGTGCCTTTTTAGAATTATGTTTGACGTAAAGGAGTCAGCAGCTCACGCAAATTGTTGTGATCGATCTCGTACATAATTTCTAGTAGGCGACCGATTTCGCCGCGTGGAAAACCTTCGCGGGCGAATCAACCTAAATAATGCCCCGGTAAATCTGCCAAAATGCGACCTTCGTATTTGCCAAATGGCATTGTTTTAGTGACGAGCAGGCTTAAATCTTCTGTTTGCATAGCGAATACTCAGGTGAATTTGTGGCGGCATGGTGTTTGGGTTTGGTTCAACTAGTTTTAACTTGTTCAAATTGCTTTGCTTTGTTCTGCCTGTCGCCGGGTATTACAGCAAAAATTTTGAAGCGGCGGTGCTACAATCCTCGCCATTCTTTTTATTCTATAGAAACTAGCTCAACATGAATATGCCCGCTGTGCACGCCTATCTAACACCTTACGAACTCGGCAATCAAAACCAGACCACAGAGTGGCATAGTTGTATTGCCTTTTACGAAAAATTGGCAGCAGATTTTCCTCATATTTTGCGCTTTCAACAAATTGGTATGTCTGACAGTGGCCTACCTATGCACGCGGGTGTGATTACGGCGGACGGCGTGTTTGACAGGGATAGTCTAAAAGCAGCAGGTCGTCCCGTATTCTTTAATAACAATGGCATACATCCAGGTGAACCTGAGGGGATAGACTCGTGCATGGCCTTGGTGCGTGATTTTTGTCTGCGGCCTGAACGTTTGGCCGCCTTGGAGGCTAGCGTATTTTTGTTCATTCCTATCTACAACGTGGACGGTTGTTTGAACCGTCAAAATACGTCTCGTGTTAATCAAGACGGCCCAGAAATGTTTGGCTTTCGTGCTAACGGTCGCAATCTGGATTTGAATCGCGACTTTATTAAGTGCGATAGCTTAGCGGCGCAAGTCTTTAATCAATTTTTTACAATGTGGGATCCTGATGTGATGGTTGATACCCACACTTCAAACGGTGCCGATTATAGTTACACCATGACCTTGATTCAAACCCAAGCGGATAAATTGGGTGATGGCTTAGGACCATTCTTGCGTAACACCATGTTGCCCGCGATTTATCAGGGGATGGAGGAACGCGGCTGGCCAACTTGTCCCTACGTGAATCCAGTCAAAGCGACGCCGGATGATGGAATTGAAGACTTTTTAGAGATGCCACGTTTTTCAACCGGATTTGCTGCTTTGCATCACACCATAGGTTTTATGCCAGAGACGCACATGCTAAAGCCGTATGCGGATCGCTATGCGTCTATGCGTAGCTTGGTCGAAGTGGTGTTGGATTTTACAATTCGCCATGCTGCGCAGATTCAAAGCTTGCGTCAACAAGCGCGCCAGGCGGCCACACAAAAAAAACAGTGGCCAGTGACTTGGAAAGCAGATCGTTCGACGCCGTCGAGTTTCCGCTTCAAAGGTTATCAAGCGGTGTATACCCCAAGTAAGCTTGGCAATTACCTGCGCTTGTCATATGACCGCAATCAGCCATGGGAAAAGGACATTGCTTATTACGACCATTTTGTCGAAGAGCATGTAGTATCAACACCCAAGGCCTACTTAATTCCCCAAGCCTGGCGCGAAGCACTTGCGCGCTTGCAATGGAATGGTATTGTCTTGCAGAAGTTGGAAGAAGATCAAGAGCTTCAAGTGCAAGCCTATTATATTCAAAGCGTACTCTCTAGAAAAAACGCTTATGAAGGACATCTGTTTCATGATGAGCTGCAGTTGGAAAAACGATCTCTGCGTCTACAAGCTCGTGCGGGTGATTATTTACTGCCGTTAAATCAGGTAAATGCACGGTATGCAGTGGAAACCTTAGAGCCGCAGGCTCATGATAGCTTCTTCCGCTGGGGATTTTTTAATAGCGTATTAGAAAAGAAAGAGGCTTTTTCTGATTATGTGTTTGAAGATAGTGCCTACGAGATGTTGCAGAGCGAACCAGCATTAAAGGTCAAGTTCGACGCATGGAAAATGCAACATCCAGAGCAATTAGGTGATCAAGAAGCCGTATTGAACTTTATTTTTGCCATCGGACAACGCTTCCATGAACCGGAATGGCGTTGTTACCCGATTTATTCAGTCTTTTAAATCAGCTTCATAGTTGGATATGGTCGGAGAGATTGAGATAAACGTGAAGATCATTTTCTTTGAATACATGCAGCAACCGCGGTTTTGGATTGCGCGTGATGATGATGGCTATTGGTTAGTGCCAGCCAAAGAGCAGGGCTGGCATGAGCGTTCGCCATTTGTGGGACATGTCATTAATCTAATTCCTTTGCAAGATTTTGATGGAATAGATTTGGGATTATCGACGGAAGTGTGATTTGCGCTAATTGGCGTGCATTCGCGCTTAGTTGTGCAGTATTGTCAAAAAAATTCTATTCTGTCGTAAATCTCGAACAGTCTTTTTGTTTGAATTTTAACTTCCTCAAATAAATGCCTATTTTTGTGATTTAATCCTTTGCAGCGGCTGAAAAACTCACTAAAATCAATTCGTTAGACAAAATGGTTTGTCGAAATATGGAGACTGAAATGAAGAAAATTTTTATGAGTGCATGCGTAAGTTTGGCATTGATTGGCAGTGCTTCTGCAATCGAAGCTGCAAAGCCAGTTGATACTTCCGTCGATGGTATTTTCACTGCTTTGTCGACTAGTCGCAATTTGCAAAAAACCGTGGATCAACTGATTGCTAACGGCGCTAATCATCACTCTGTCATTTCTATCGCTGCTGCAGCGGGTATTCCACAGTCAAAAATCATGAAGCTGCAAGTTTGTGTGAATTCGATTTCAGCTGATTCGACCACCTTGGGTGCGACTTGCATGCGTCCAAAAACAGTAATGACGGCCTATGAGAGTGGTTTGAATGATCCTTTAAGTTATTTGCCAGCTACGGCGGCAGGTAAAAAAGCAAAAAAATGAAATGAAGAAATGAATCCAAGATTCATACTTTGTTGATGTTTTAAAAAAAGCAGCTAAGGCTGCTTTTTTTTGCCCGAATTCTGGCTTTAAAATCTTTTGCTACAAGTTAGATCTCAAGAGTGAGGTGCTTTCAGTTACAATCATTGACTTCTATTTTATGTATTTTTTGCATGTTTAAACTCATACGGATTTTTATTTTGTTGAGCATTCTGGCGGTCGTGAGTTTCTCTAGCTATCGTGCCCGCGTGGAGTCGGTGGAGTGGAAATATAGCTTGCAGGTGAATGTGTATCCGATTAACGGCGACGCTAGCCCTGCTGCTGAAGACTATATCCGCCACTTAACCGTCGATGAATTTAAACCGATTGAAGCGTTTATGCGTCACGCCGCCGAACAGTATGGGAAGGCGGGGAGTGCGGGCGTCGAAATGCGTCTGCAGCCGCGCTTACTAGCGGGCCCGCCGGCTCCACCGGAAGAGCAAAGTGGTTTGCAGGTGATGTGGTGGAGTCTACAATTTCGCTGGTGGGCTTATCGCCAAGCCAAACTGGTCGGCCCAGGACCGCAGGTGCGTTTATTTGTACAATATTTTGATCCGCATAAAACTCAGACCCATAGCTCGACTGCCTTGCAACGAGGCTTGATCGGGCGCGTAAATGTGTTTGCTAGTAATGAGATGCGCGCCAAAAATAATTTTGTCATTGCCCATGAATTGCTGCATACGCTTGGTGCAACAGATAAGTACGATCGAAGCAATGACATGCCTAGCTTTCCGGATGGTTATGGCGAGCCACATAGGACACCTTTGTTACCCCAGCGTTATGCTGAAATTATGGGGGGCCGTATCGTCTTATCTGAATCCGATGCGGTCATTCCTGCTGACTTCAAGCAAGTGATTATGGGAACTAAGACCGCGCAGGAAATTAACTTTTTACCTAAGCCTAAGTCTGATTAAGGTAGATGGATTGACGTGTTATAGGTAGGCTTTAGGATGGTGATTAGTCCTAACTTTTAATGAATGAAATGAGGTTGCACATGAGTTCTCCAGAGTTATTGCTTGAAGTACTAAGAACTGAATTACGTCGTGTTGGCATGACCTACAAGCAGTTGGCGCAATTGATTGACATGAGCGAATCGAGCATTAAACGTATGTTCGGACAAAAAGATATGACCTTGTCGCGCATGGCCCAGATTTGCAAGGTGGCGCACATTTCTTTAGAAGACGTTTTGCGCCAAGCTGCGGATGTGACGCCGAAGGCAGATAGCTTAACCTTGGCCCAGGAGCGGGCTTTGATGGACAATCCTAAGCTGCTATTGGTCGCGATTTCTTGTTTAGGGCATTGGACTTTTGAACAAATTATCGAAACCTATACCTTGACTGAAGCTGAGTGCATTTTGTGCATGGTTGAGTTAGACAAGCATGCCTTGATCGAATTAAAGCCAATGAATCGCTATCGCTTAAGAGTTTCTCCCGCTTTTAGCTGGCGCGCGGATGGGCCGGTTCAGGCCTTCTTTAAAGAAGTCGTGGTGTCTGATTACTTCAATGGACGCTTTGACGCTGCTGGCGAAACTTTAATGTGTGTCCCTGCTCGTTTGTCGCAAAATAGTGCGAGAGAAATTAAACAAAAAATTCAGCAATTGGCGGCCGAGATCGCGCGATTGCAGCATGAGGATAGGCGCCTGCCGACACAGGACCGAGATGGTTTTACCTTGATGCTAGGCTTTCGCTCTTGGGAGTTTTCGGCATTTACGGCATTGCGTCGTCCGACAACCATGGCGAATACCAAAGCTAGGGTGGTTCACCAGATCGGGCCTAAAAATAAGTAGAATGTCGACCCTGTATTTTGAGTCGCCCCAGCGCCAAAATATAAGGGGCCAAAGCGCGTGTCAAAGGCGACGAAAGCGCTGCCACTGCGTTTAATTTTACTGAATTTGACGGCTTCACCTTCACTAAAGCCGCCGCCTAATTCTGCCGAGAATCCCAAGCGAACCGCACCACCTAAAGCCGCGGGCATGCTGCCAATACGGTGCGCCATGACGAGGCGTCCTAGTGCTACGGTTTTGTTGGATAAGGAATCAGCCGGTGTCCCAGACAGGCGTAAGAATCCACCTAATGAGAGCGGAGCGAAGGGGCCTTGCGAGCGCGACCATTCCCCATAGACATGTCCAGCCCAGTCACCTTGTTTAAAGGCATGCATACCGATGACTGAAGAATTAAGAATGGCTTTGCGACTGTCGTCTGCTGCTAACGCGCGCTCCCAATTCAGCGTTAAATAGTTACCGCGAGTTGGATAAGCGAGTGAATCTAAAGTATCGACGCGGAACTGTAAGAATTGGGAAGATTGGAATACGGTGATGTCTGGGCCGACTTCTTCGGGTAACAATTTCTTCACCTCGGCACGTTCGCGACGCACACCTAATTGAATATCGCCCCAATTCCCGATTTGTCGACCTAATGGGAAGACTAGAGCGCTACCTTTATAGCCAAATCGGGCCAACTTTCTCCCTTCAGAAAATACGTCCGCAGAAACCGAACTACTTTGCACTGAGGGCGTGATAAACCACTCGCTACCAACGTCTAGCGGCTGGTAAAGTTGTGCACCGAAAGTTCTATCCGAACCGATTTTTCCGGTCAAACGAATTTCACCGCCCCAGCTATTGATTGAGGAGGCGACATGGAGTGCACCGAGTGAAAATTTATGGGTGTCTTTAAAATCGCTGGACAACTCTAAGCCCACCCTCAACCGATTTTTCCCCCACGCAGCCTCATGTGTTTTAATCACGACGTCACGCTCGTCTAGGCGATCTTCCATCTCGACTTCGACATGGTCAAGATCGCCGCGGCCATAGAGTCTTCCCGTCACTTGTAAAATTTTTTCTTCGCTCGTGACTTCATTGAGTTGGAGTCCCGATTGTTTTAATAAAATATCTGGATTAATGTTTTGAGTGCCTTGAATTTCGATGCTGGCAATTCTCAAACTTGTGTCTGGCGTTTTGCTGTCGGCGATGCGTAGTTGTTCATAGCGCCGATACTCTTCAGGCGTTGCGCTTAAATGCTTCAATTTGCTTTCCATTTGGCGTGTCGCAATATCACCTGCCAACATCGCATTGTGGTGCTCGTCAAAGTCGAGAAAATTAATCCCATTTAAATTCGGCGCAATCAAAATATCTTTTGGGCGCAACTCTTTTAATGAACGCTGTACATTTTGTTCTGTCAAAATTTGTAGCATTTGTTGCGCGACGCTGATGGCGCTACCGAGTTCTTTTTCTTCCGCCAATGGTGTGCCTACATTGACTGCGATCACGATATCAGCGCCCATTTTTTTTGCCATATCAATGGGCAAATTACGTACCAAACCACCATCGACAACCAGACGTTTATTGACGTGAACTGGTGCAAACATGCCAGGCACGGCTAAAGAGGCACGTAAAGTGATGAACAATGGGGTATCGGTGAGCTCTACCATATCCCCAGTCACTAAATCGGATGCGACAGAGCGAAAGGGTATGGGCAAATGATTGATGTGTTCACTCTTCATGCCATTGGGTAATAAGCGGGTCAAAGCCTGTTCCAGAGCAGCGTTACCCGCGGCAGATGGCGGCAGTGCAATACCCGATTTGGTGACAGCAAACTCGATGCGTGAAGGTAGTACGATGTCTTCTTCACGTCGTCTGAAGTCGAGCGTATTGCGCGCTGGTCGATCGGCCAAAACATTGTCCCACGACGTGTTGCGAACAATATCTTCGATCTCTTCTACCGAGCGACCCGCCGCATAAGCTCCGCCAATGACCGCACCCATGCTCGTACCCACCACGAAGTCGACGGGAATACGTAATTCTTTCAGCACCCGTAGCACGCCGACATGGGCAAAGCCACGTGCACCACCTCCCGATAATACTAAGGCGACTTTCGGTCTTTCTCTAAAGGACGGAATGTTTTCTTCTAGCTTATGCTCCTGAGCTTGCGCCGAATCTAATGCGGCACAGCTTAGGCAAAGTAGTGTAATGGTCGACCAATGTTTCAGATGCTGATGAAATAACATACTTGCCTGCTCACGTAAAATTAGTAGTCAAATGTCGCTCGCTAGGTATGGCGATCGTAAAGCTTATTTAGAAAATGCGGCTCAAGAAACAGCTTAGACATGAATTTGGAATCTAATTTAAAAACTGCCAGTGAATTGATAGCGATTTCCTGGGTGCCACATGGTGACGATGGTGGCGATTTGGTTTTGCGAGCGGGTTTTTCTATGCAAGACTAAACAGCTTTCTTTAATTGATATGTGCAACATATCCGCGATAGCTTTGGGCGGCATCACCGCTTCGATACTATAGTCGACGCCTTGCAAGGGAGCGACAGCCATTAAATACTCGTTGGGTGTTTTACTGCCAAAGTCTTGCTGCAAATAGTCTTGCGCCAGAGTTGAATTAACCCAGCGATCTTCGACCTGTATCGCAACCTCATTTTCAAAATGGACAATCACTGAATGAAATAACGATAGTCCAAGTTTGACTTGAAATTGTTGCGCCATGATTTCGTTTGCTTCGACTTCAATTAACGCATGCAGTTCACTACGGTGAATGTGACCACGCGAGCGAATTTCATCGGCGATACTCTTAATTGCAACTAAAGTCGCCTGATATTTTTGTTGCGCGACATAAGTGCCAGATCCTTGTATGCGATTTAAAATCTGTTCGGTAGTTAGCTCTCTTACTGCGCGATTGACTGTCATCCGTGACACATTAAATTGCTGCGCCAATGCGGCTTCAGAAGGAATCGCGTCGCCTTCTTTCCAGGTTCCTGCTTGAATTTCTTTGAGCAAAAAATTCTTAATGGTTTGAAAAACCGGCATGCTAGGAAGCGAACTTGTCATGTTGAATTCGTGTTTAAAGAAAGTAATTTATTGGACAAAAGTAAATTTTCTCTATTTTCTCATAGAATCAAAAAAAGTCGCTTGCAAAAGTTGTATATACAACTTAAACTTTGCAGCATCGACTGATTTTAAATTTCATTGTTTCTTTTTTTGAGGTAGTGTTGAAGCGGTGAAAAATGCTTAGTCTTGATTCTTTGACCCCTTTAGGAGATGAAATGAATAACGATCCACGCTGGGATGCTAGCCGCGAAATCCGTGCGCCACGCGGTGCTGAAAAAGTCTGTAAAACTTGGGTAGCCGAAGCGGCCTACCGCATGATTCAAAATAATCTCGATAAAGAAGTCGCAGAAAATCCTAAGCACTTAGTCGTCTACGGCGGCATCGGTCGCGCCGCGCGCAATTGGGCATGCTATGACCAGATTTTGGCTAGCCTCAAAGACTTGGGCGAAGACGAAACTTTGCTGATTCAATCGGGCAAGCCAGTCGGCGTTTTTAAAACGACCGAAGACTCACCACGCGTCTTGATCGCGAATTCGAATTTGGTGCCAAAGTGGGCGAACTGGGAGCACTTTAACGAACTCGACCGCAAAGGCTTGTTCATGTACGGTCAAATGACCGCGGGCAGTTGGATTTATATCGGCACGCAAGGCATCGTGCAAGGCACCTATGAAACCTTTGCCGAAGCAGGGCGTCAACACTTTGGTGGTGATTGGGGCGGACGGTGGATTTTGACGGCGGGCCTCGGCGGCATGGGCGGCGCGCAACCTTTGGCGGCTAGTTTTGCTGGCGCAGTATCCTTAAATGTCGAATGTCAACAATCGAGTATCGATTTCCGTTTGCGCACGCGCTATGTCGATAAACAAGCGAAAGATATCGACGACGCGATTGCTTTGATCAAATATCACACCGAGCGCAAAGACGCGATTTCGATTGCCTTACTCGGCAACGCGGCCGAGATTTTGCCAGAGTTGGTCAAGCGCGCAAAAGCCGGCGAAATCAAACCGGATTTGGTGACCGACCAAACCTCTGCGCATGATTTGATCAATGGCTATTTGCCGATAGGTTGGACCGTCGAGCAATGGAAGGCTGCACAACACGATGCGAGTCAACATGCCAAACTCACTGCCGATGCCGCACAAGCTTGCGCGGTGCATGTGCAAGCGATGTTGGATTTTCATGCGATGGGGATTCCTACCGTGGATTATGGCAATAATATTCGTCAAGTCGCGTTCGATACAGGCGTTAAAAATGCGTTTGATTTTCCTGGTTTTGTACCCGCTTATATTCGCCCCTTATTCTGCGATGGCAAGGGACCTTTCCGCTGGGTGGCTTTGTCTGGCGATCCAGAAGATATTCGCAAGACCGATGCCAAGATTAAAGAACTCTTCCCTGAAAATAAAGGCGTGCATAAGTGGTTGGACATGGCAGGTGAGCGTATCGCCTTCCAAGGTTTGCCCGCCCGTATTTGCTGGTTAGGTTTGGGCGAGCGTCATATCGCTGGTTTGGCTTTCAATGAGATGGTGAAAAATGGCGAGTTAAAAGCGCCTATCGTCATTGGCCGCGATCATCTCGATACCGGTTCTGTGTCCAGCCCCAATCGCGAAACCGAAAGCATGAAAGACGGTACCGATGCAGTCTCTGATTGGCCATTATTAAATGCTTTACTCAACACCGCAGGCGGCGCGAGCTGGGTATCTTTGCATCACGGTGGTGGTGTGGGGATTGGGTATTCGCAGCATTCGGGTATGGTGATTGTTGCTGATGGTACGGATGCCGCCGCTAAGCGTTTAGCCCGCGTATTGGTCAACGATTGCGGCTCCGGCGTCATGCGTCATGCTGATGCGGGCTACGAACAAGCTGTGGCATGCGCTAAACGCAATGGTTTGCAATTACCAATGATGAAGTAAATTTCCAATAATTTTTTTGCCGCAGAGGCGCAGAGTACGCAGAGAAAAGCGATTAGCTTATTAATGTCATTCCCGCGAAGGCGGGAATCCAGTGACGTTGGTAGTGCGACGGAAGAAACTGGACTCCTTCCTACGCAGGAGCGACAAACAAAAAACTCCGCGTACTCTGTGCCTCTGCGGCAAAAAGAATGTAAAGATAAAGGACAAGAATATGAGCACAACTTTCACCATACAACCAGGTCAATTCAAACTCGCTGACTTACGCGCGATCTGGCAAAAACCATTTAAATTAGCCTTAGCAGAATCGGCTTACGCGGTGATCAATGAATCTTCCGCGACCATAGATCGTATCGTCGCTAAAGGTGATGCGGCTTACGGTATTAACACGGGTTTTGGCAAACTCGCGAAGACCCGTATTCCTGACGAAGACTTGGAATTGCTGCAAAAAAATCTGATCTTGTCGCACTCGGTTGGTTCAGGTGAATTGATTGCGGACGACGTAGTGCGCTTGATTATTGCGATGAAAATTGCCAGCTTGGCGCGCGGTTTTTCTGGGATACGAGCATCTGTGATCGATACTATGATCGCGGCTTACAATGCGGGCATCATGCCAGCAATTCCAGTCAAAGGTTCCGTTGGAGCCTCTGGCGATTTGGCGCCTTTGTCACACATGACTTTAGCGATTATGGGCGAAGGTCAGGTACGCGTTGATGGTAAGATGGTCGATGCGAAAGCGGCGTTGGCTCAAGCAGGCATTACGCCTGTCGTCTTGGCAGCGAAAGAAGGATTGGCCTTGATCAACGGCACGCAAGTGTCGACTGCTTTGGCCTTAAACGGCTTGTTCTTGGCAGAGCGTTTATTGGAGGCGGCAACCATCACCGGCGCCTTATCCGTCGATGCCGCAAAAGGAAGTGATGCACCATTTGATCCGCGCATTCATGCGGTGCGTGGTCAGCCTGGACAAATCGCCACCGCAAGTATTTATCGCACCCTATTGAGTGGTAGTGAAATTCGCCAATCGCATTTAGTCAATGACGAACGTGTGCAAGATCCTTACTGCTTGCGGTGCCAGCCACAAGTGATGGGTGCGTGTTTGGATATCATCAATAATGCCGCACGGACTTTGCTGACAGAAGCGAATGCGGTGACCGATAATCCTTTGGTCTTTGTGGACACCGATGAAGTCATCTCTGGCGGTAATTTTCACGCTGAACCAGTCGCGTTTGCGGCGGATACTCTGGCTTTGGCGATCGCTGAAATCGGTTCGATTTCTGAGCGCCGTATTGCCCTGTTGATCGATGCCTCTATCTCTGGTTTGCCACCATTCTTGGTGCCTTCATCAGGTTTGAATTCTGGCTTTATGATTGCACACGTGACTGCGGCAGCTTTGGCTTCTGAAAACAAATCGCATGCACATCCAGCCAGCGTTGATACGATTCCGACTTCTGCCAATCAAGAAGATCACGTCAGTATGGCGACCTTTGCTGGCCGTCGTTTGCATGAGATGGCACACAATACCGCGACCATCGTCGGCATAGAATTGTTGGCGGCTGCGCAGGGTGTGGATTTCCATCAACCATTGAAAACCTCAACTACCTTGACGACGGTGCACCAGTTGTTGCGTTCTAAAGTGGCTTTCTACGATAAAGATCGTTTCTTTGCACCAGACATCGAAGCAGCAAAATCTTTGGTGGTTGAGGGTGCTTTGAGTGCACAATGTAGCGACTTGTATGCGCATTTGTATTTGGCTTAAGTTGTAACTTCTTTAGCCGCAGAGGCGCAGAGTACGCAGAATTTTTTAAGTTACTCTGCGAACTCTGCGCCTCTGCGGCGTGCTTTTGAATTTGAACTTGAACTTCATCATTTTGAGGACAGTCATGCGTAAATGGACCACAAAAGATTACCGCACGATGCCGTGGAAAAATGGTGGCGGTAGTACCACCGAATTGGCGATCTTCCCTGAGGGCGCGGAAATGGATCACTTTGTCTGGCGTTTAAGTACCGCGACTGTAGCGCAGAATGGTCCTTTCTCTCATTTCGGACAAATTGATCGTAGCTTGGCAATTTTGACTGGTGCAGGTTTAGTGTTGAAAACCGATGCTGGCAGTACAGCAGAAAAAATGGTTACGTTGACCCAAGAAAGTTTGCCGCATCGTTTCTCTGGCGAAGAGAATATTTTTGCTGAGCTACTAGATAGCACTGTCGTTGATCTAAATTTGATGACGCGGCGCGATGTTTGTCAGCACTACATGCAACGCCTGAGTGCTGGTGAACATCGAATCAATGCGGAAGATGCTCAACAGATATTGCTCTTCTGCGAAAAGGGTCGGGCGCAGTTGATCAAGCAGACGCAATTGGAAGCGGGCGATTTGGTCTTGCTAGAAGAAGAGCATGAAGCGAGTGGGATACGCTGTCATATCGAAGCGGAAGAGGGCAGTCTTTTGTACTTAATGCGGATTAGTTTCTTGAATCATCATGAGCAACAGGGAGGCACGCATGCACTCGGCTAATTGGGATAGTCTGTGGCGCAATGTGCATCTAGCGACCATGGCTGAAGCAGATGGCTACGGCATAATTCGTGATGCCGCCATCGCAGTCAAAGACGGTAAGATCGCTTGGCTAGGTGCTGCCCAAGATATGCCGACTGAGTACAGTGCACAGATCACACACGATGGGCAGGGCGCTTGGTTGACGCCGGGTTTGATCGATTGTCACACCCACATGGTGTATGCCGGTAATCGTAGTAATGAATTTGAAGCGCGCCTCAATGGCGTCGCTTATGAAGAAATCGCACGTCAAGGTGGCGGCATTGTTTCGACCGTCAAAGCGACACGCGCCGCGTGTGAAGTCGAATTAATGCAAGCGAGTTTGCCGCGCGTCCTTAGTAGTCTGCGAGAGGGCGTGACGACTTTAGAAATCAAATCGGGCTACGGCCTCGATACCGCAACGGAAGCCAAGATTTTACGCGTGGCGCGTCAATTGCAGCGAGATTTACCCATTCGTGTGAGCACCACCTTCCTAGGCGCACACGCGCTACCACCAGAGTTCGCAGGACGCGCCGACGACTACATTGACGAAGTGTGTGATCGCATGTTGCCCGCAATTGTGGCCGAAGGACTGGCCGATGCGGTGGATGTCTTTTGCGAGAAAATTGGTTTCACGCCAGCGCAAACCGAGCGCGTATTTCAAGCTGCTCAGCGTCATGGTTTACCAGTAAAACTACATGCAGAACAATTATCCGATCAAGGTGGCGCAGCGCTGACGGCGAAGTATCGAGGACTCTCGGCGGATCATTTGGAATACCTGAGCGAGCAAGGTATCGCGGCGATGCAGCAGCATGGCACGGTGGCGGTGTTACTACCCGGCGCATTCTACTTTTTACGTGAAACCAAATATCCACCGATTGCCGCCCTGCGCGCCGCCAATGTGCCGATAGCAGTGGCGACCGATTGCAATCCCGGCACCTCACCGATGACTTCGCCATTGCTCGCAATGAATATGGCGTGTACGCTGTTTCGTATGACGCCCTTAGAAGCCTTGCAGGGAGTGACTTTGCATGCGGCACGTGCTTTAGGTTTACAACATCACATTGGTAGTTTGGCACTGAACAAACAAGCCGATTTTGCGCTGTGGCAAATCGAAAGACCTGCTGATTTGGCCTACATGATAGGGGTGAATCCTTGTGCTAAGAGTGTCTTGGGTGGCGAAATTAGAAAAATATAAACTGGATTTGCCAGTGCTTAATTGCAAAGTAGTCGCAAAAGTCAAACCTCTGGAGATTTGATATGAATAGTTTCTTGTTGGAAAATATCGACGACGCAGTGAATTTGCTTTGACAACATTCAGGCTAGGGCTATCATGCTAGAGCTAGCTTGGGCTTGAACTAGGCTCTGTAGCTTTTCCTAACTTTGCAATATCAATTCAATTAGCCTTAATTTTTCCGTTTATAAAGGATCTTTATGTCAGAAAAAAAGTTAGTGCGTATTCTGTATGTGGAGGATGACCTTGATATTCAGGCTGTAGCGCAAATTGCTTTGGAAGTGGTGGGTGGATTTGAATTAAAAACCTGTAGTTCTGGAAGTGCGGCAATCGCTGCGATTGAACAAGGATTTAATCCAGACCTGCTGCTGCTTGATGTCATGATGCCGAATATGGATGGTCCTACTACTTTGACGGAGCTGCGTAAATTGCCTACTACTCTCCAGACGCCAGTGATTTTTATGACGGCAAAAGTGCAATCGAGTGAGCAAGATTTCTATTTTACATTGGGTGCGATAGGCGT